>CAYWDJ010000050.1:5008-10175 GCA_964457005.1 uncultured Planctomycetia bacterium | reverse complement strand
GAGACAGGATATTCGTTCTTGAGAACGCGTACTATTCGGTAATATCTCCCGAAGGCTGCGCGGCGATCCTATGGAGAGAAAGAACAAAAGCGCCGGATGCGGCAAAGGCTTTAAAGTTAACCGCCCCTGAACTTCTGGAACTGGGCATTATTGACGGCATGATACGGGAACCCCTGGGAGGCGCTCACAGGGATCCTGAGGCGACAGCTGCCGTGATGAAGAAAGCGATAATAGGCAGTCTGCAAGAGCTGCTGCCTTTGACATCCGAAGAACTTGTGGCGCAGCGATATGAAAAATACCGCAGCATAGGGCATTATTCTGAATAAGGGGGGATGTGATCTTATGATTAGACAGATAGAAAACGACAGTCATCTTCTTAAAGACATAAGCAAGGAACTTATTGATGATCTGAATGAGAAGAACGTCGACGAAGATATAGTATTTGATATTCATGTTGCGTTTGAAGAAGCTTTGCGCAACGCCATGGTCCATGGGAACGAGTCTGATCCCGGCAAAAAAGTTACTATCGAGACAGAGGTCGATGGTGATTCGGTTATCATAGCGGTGGAAGACGAGGGTCCGGGTTTTAAACCTGAGGATCTTCCCGATCCGACTCAAGATGAGAATCTTTTAAAAGAGGGCGGCCGCGGGGTATATCTAATGAGACATCTCATGGATGAGCTTCGTTATGAAAATGACGGCAGAAAAGTGATAATGATAAAGTATCTTGATAAGAGACATCTATAATAAAACGGAGGAGCATAATGCAGGTTAATATTGAGGACACGAACGGCATATCGTTATGTCGGGTTTCAGGGGACATAGACATAAACTCGTCGCCTGAAGTGAAAAAGACATTTGACCAGGTCGTTTCGCAGAAAAAGGACAAGGTGGTCATCAATCTGAAGGATGTAAGTTACATCGACAGCTCCGGATTGGCGACATTGGTAGAAATACTTAAGAACCTGCGCTCTTATGGGGGTAAGCTGAAGCTTTCTAATTTGTCTTCGAAGGTAAAAGGTCTTTTTGAAATAACAAAGCTGGACAAGTTGTTCGACATCTTTGCTGAAGAGCAGGATGCCGTATCCACGTTCTAGCATATAAAGGAAAAGAGAACTGATGAAGAATCCAGTTGTCGCAATAGGTAAAGGGACATTGAATCTATTCCATCATATAAAAGAGATCATTGCGCTTTTATGTGACACGCTAACCTGTATAGTAACAGGCCCTTTCAAGGGTAAGGCGATCAGTCGCGAGAGTATATTTTACCAGATGGTGTTCGCGGGGGTCCAATCCATAGTGATCGTCTTTTTCATATCACTATTCACAGGTATAGTAATAGCTATGCAAAGCGCGTATCAGCTCAAGACCTTGGGTGCGGTTATTTATATAGCTCCCATGGTTGCCGTTAGCATGGCAAGAGAGATGGGCCCTGTTTTTACCGCGCTTGTTGTTGCCGGCAGGGTAGGTTCCGCTATTGCCGCTGAGCTTGGCACAATGAAGGTGTCAGAGCAGATAGAGGCGCTTGAGACCATGGCGCTTGACCCGGTAAGATTCCTGGTCGCCCCTCGTTTTATAGCTCTTGTTGTAATGGTACCATGCCTTACGATCATGGCTAATATCGTCGGTATTCTTGGCGGCCTCATCGTAGGCATATTTAATCTTAAACTCAATTTTTATAGATATGTAAGCTTTTCATTTGATTTTATGACCTGGAAGGATGTCTGGACGGGACTTCTGAAGAGTGTTATTTTCGCCGCGACAATAGCGCTTGTATCCTGTTATGTAGGGCTTGATACCCAGGGCGGGGCCGAAGGTGTTGGTAGAGCGACAACCCTGAGTGTCGTTATAAGTTTTATATTGATCGTTCTTTTTGATTGTGTAGCTACGGGGATTTTCTTTTTCGCAAATGTATAACGGCAAAGAAGACAAATATGACTGAAAAAATAGAAAACAGAGAAGTGGTGGTAGAAGTAAAGGACCTGGTAAAAACGTTCGGTGACAGGACCGTTCTTAACGGAGTGAACCTCAAGGTGTATAGAGGGGAAACATTTGTTATTATGGGAGGTTCCGGTTGCGGGAAAAGTACTCTGCTAAGGCAGATGGTAGGTAATCTCAAGCCTACCTCTGGAAGAGCGATCCTTCTTGGAACAGATATCACCGATCGCTACGGCGCAGAGCTTGATGATGTTCGTAAAAAGATAGGGATGTCTTTTCAGTCTTCGGCACTTTTTGATTCAATGAATGTCGGAGAGAATGTAAGTCTGCCCTTAAAAGAACATACCAAGCTTGAAAAAAGCGTCATTGATATTATGATACAGATGAAGCTTGAGATGGTCGGGCTCAGGGGTTTTGAAGATCTTATGCCGAGCGAGATATCGGGCGGTATGAAAAAAAGGGTAGGCCTTGCAAGGGCCATAGCGATGGACCCTCAAATAATCTTTTATGATGAGCCTACGGCGGGCCTTGATCCGATAGTTGCCGCAGTTGTAGATAAGCTCATAATGGATCTTTCAAAGGCGCTTGATATGACAAGTATTGTTGTTACGCACGACATGAAAAGCGTAATGACAATAGCTGACAGGATAGCTATGCTGTATGAAGGAAGGGTGCTTGAAGTCGGCACGCCGGACGAGATAAAGAATTCAAAGAATGAAATGGTTCAGCAGTTCATATCCGGCAACCCGGACGGACCGATAAAGTTTTTTCAGCAAAAAGACGATTATTTAGAAACTTTAACTCAATAAGATAAAGGAGATATAGATGAGATTTTCTAATGAAATGAAAGCAGGGTTGGTTGTTGTCATGGCGATACTTGTCGGAGTTTTCTTCTTTGCCAAGACCGCCAGTTTTAAGAAGCCGACGTACGCCCTTAAGACAACTTTTACCTATGCCGGAGACCTTAAGCCGGATGCTGTAGTAAAGCTTTCAGGTCTAGAGGTAGGCAGGGTTACGTCTCTGAAATTTGTTTATGATGACAATACAAAGGTTGAATGTTTTATGGAGCTCGATGCGACCGGTAAGGTCCGGGAGGACTCGATAGCGTATATCGCCACTTCCGGAATAGTAGGGGACGCCTATATAGGTATTACTCCGGGAAAAGCGGCGTTTGCTAAACATAATGCTATTATAGCCAGTGAAGATCCCATACAGATGCGGGAACTTTTCAAGAAGGCCGATGAGATCGCTAGTAATCTTGACACTATACTGGCAGACGTGAAGGATGTTGTGGGTGAGAACAAGCAGAACATCAGCAATATAGTGGTAAATCTTGAAGGGACTACAAAGAACTTTGAGGAATTCAGTGCTGATATCAAGAAGCATCCGTGGAAGCTTCTTTTTAAGGGAGACTAGAGCAGATAATATTTCATAGTTTTATGGACCAAAGTAGCCGGGGATTGATCTCCGGCTACTTTGGTGATTCAGAGGGGGTAGTGAGATGAAGAAGACATTTGGGTTTATGATAATTGCCGCAGTTCTTTGTGCTTTGACGGCAGTGAGCGCGGCTTTTGCGTATGATGTAGTTGTCGTTGACAAAGAGGGAAGAGTCCAGAGGGTTCCTGCCGGAAGAAAAAGGCCCGAGGTTTGTATGGAAGGTATGGCTCTGGGGGAAGGCGACACTATCAGGACAAAAAAAGATTCATCCGTTGTTCTTGCTCTTGATGAAACAGGCAGGAATGCCGTTAAAGTGAAACAGCTCTCGGAAGTTGTTATCAAACTTAATTCCGAAGGACAGATAGAGCTTATTGACGGAGAGATCTTCGCTGTCCTTAATGCAATGAAAGACGGGACAAAGTTCGCTATCAAGACTCCAGGCGCGGTATGCGGCGCCAGAGGGACCGGCTGGGTAACCACTTTGAAGGCAGGAGTTACTACCTCCGAAGTTTTCGATGGTACAATTTTCACCCAGGGCCTTAGTCCTGACGGGACGGATAACGGGGAACAATTCTTTACGGGCGCCGGATTTATGATAAAGGTGGACAGACTGGGCGGCATAGAAGGACAGCTGAAGCTTACCGTAGAAAGAATGAATGAACTTCAAGCTACCTCTCAGGAAATGATGTACTTAGAGAGGCTTGTGAGTAAATGGACTGATTCTCAGAAGATCACAAGTGTGCAGGACAAGATGGTCGAGAAATTCATGACCAAGGGCAGAGATTTCGATGCAAGAAGTCCGATGATGGCTCCTGCTCCCACGCCCTCAGGCAGAGATGATGATAACAGAAAAAAGGGAGGCGGGAATTCCGACAGCGACGGCCCCAGATAGTCGGTCGGTAACCTGAAACTATCATGAAAACAATAAAGACACTTTTTGCAGGAACAATACTTTTTATGCTGGCATTTATTGTTATGGCACACAGCGTAGAGGTCGTGTCATATGAGGGTAAAGTTGATGTTACTCTAAAGGGGAAGGATGTTTCAGCTCCGGCCAAATCCGGTATGGAGATCTCTGCGGGGGACAGGATAGTTACGGGAGAAAAGTCTTCCGCCAGATTGTCTTTCAGCTCTGAAAGCGAGCAGACAATAGACATAAACGAGAAAAGTGATGTGATAGTGAAGCTTCAAGACGGGGAGAAAATAGAGCTTATATCCGGCGAAGTGTTTGCCAAGATAAAAGGACTTAAAAAAGGCGAGGAATTCCAGGTACGCACGCCTTGCGCTACCTGCGGAGCAAGGGGAACCGCCTGGGTGACTACGGCCAATGCTGACAAGACCGACATATCCGTTATTGATGGTTCTGTTTTTACGAGGGGTATTAATAGAGACGGAACCCTCATGAAAAAAGAATATATGGTAAAAAAGGGGTATGAAAGAGAGGTCAAAAGATTTAAGAAGCCTAAAGGCGCTAAAAAGATGCCTAAGAACAGGATCAAGAAAATTGAGACCAGGTTCACAAGAGACGGCATTAAATTTTCTCCGGTCATAAGCAGGACGGGAGATCTTGCGGTCAAAGATATAAGCACGAGGACAACTATTGATACTAATAGAGTTTCAGTTGATAAAGTAGAGTCTCTTGAAAAGAGGGATGTTTTAGACAGCAGAGCAGTTATTGATCAGCGGGAAACTTTAGAGAAAAGAGACGCCATAGATACAAAAAGCCGGATGATTGATGACCGGGTTGATAGCAAGGTAATTGAGAGAAGTGACAGGATGGATAAAAGGGATG
>CAYWDJ010000050.1:3385-4908 GCA_964457005.1 uncultured Planctomycetia bacterium | reverse complement strand
GACCGGGTTGATAGCAAGGTAATTGAGAGAAGTGACAGGATGGATAAAAGGGATGACGTTGGTTCCAGGAGAGAGGTTATTCGGAAACCGCCTCCCAAAAGGCCTCCTAGACGAAAGCCTATCATAAGAAGATAGGGAAAAGGTGCGGGGTATGAAAATAAGCAAATTCATATTATGTGTATTGTTGAGCGCGTCGCTGGTGCTGTCTCAAACGGCATTCGGTCTTGACGATGATGTGGCCGAAAAATTCCCCTCTACGGGCGACTCCCAGGACATAAAGGACGCCAGGGCAATACAGAAAGCGCTTAGGGCGGATGACGAGCCGACGACCAATCCTTTGCAAAGGGTCTGGAACATGATCCCCTCAGAGGTTATGCAGAGATTTGAATGGGACCTGTATCTGGACGTACAGCAGGGATATGATAATAATGTCAATCTTGATTCCCAGAGACTTGCTGACGGGTTCAGCCAGATAGTGGCTAATGCCCAGACGATATATAAGCTTACGGACAAGATATATGTTAATGCCGGCACAGACGTTTTTAACATGATCTATTATAATCAGAAAAACGAGAATATCTTTGATGTCGCCCCATATGTAGGGTTTGACGTGGAGTTTACCCGGGACCTTATATGGTACAACAAGGCTACATACGATTTTTTCTGGTACCCCAATTCTAAGGAAGACACCGTTGTTGAAATAAGAGCGGAGACGTCGATCAGGCAGTATCTGATGAGTAATACATACCATCAGCTGACATTTGAATATACGAATCGCTGGTATCCCGACAGGAAGATCTTCACGGTAGACGGAAGAAAAGGAAATAACGACAGGAGAGATGAAAGATACAAAGGTAAATACAGGATAGCGACGTTCTATTCAAAGTTCGTATTTCGGCTTGATAATGAGTTCTACTATAACGACTCAGACGATATGTTTCAGGACTACTACGATTACTGGGTTTACAGGGTGCGGCCATCGTTACTGTACTTTATCACGGACAAATTTTATATCGATACGGGGTTGATCTACAAATATACCGATCACGATGACCGCAGAAGCACGGCCAACAGTATGCGTACGGTCAAAGAGAACCTGTTTATTTTTAGCGCCTCCGCATTTTATGATCTCACAAAGAATGTGACTATGCAGTTCACTTATTCTTACAGTGAGAATGTATCAAATGAGCCTATCGAACAATATTCCGGGAGCATTGTCACCGGAGGGTTTTATTACAGTTTTTAAGAAGGGAATAAATGAAAGCGCCTGACAGAACAAAGATCCTATATTATCTGCTTGCAGGATTTATAGCGCTTGTTTTTCTATTCTTCTCATATGCCAGGGTATTCGACGAATTCGAATTCAGTACGCTGGACTTCAGGTATTCTCTAAGGCCTCACCAAAAAGTAAATGAAGATATAGTCCTCATTGAGATAAGCGATGATTCCATAGAAAAGATCGGTACCTGGCCGTTCCCCAGGAATTACCACGGACTTCTCACGACCGCCTTGAAAAGCAGCGG
>CAYWDJ010000050.1:0-3285 GCA_964457005.1 uncultured Planctomycetia bacterium | reverse complement strand
GACGAGATTAAGATCGTTCCCGGGAAATACATTATAGTTAGTGATGACCTGGTAATACCATTAACGAAAGATTCTTCCGTTATGATAAATTATCCGGATGTCTGGGGTAAGGCGTTCAGGCATTATTCTTTTGTCGACATTATCCAGTCATATCTGGCTGATGTTACGGGGCAGGAGTCAATATTGGACCTTACCGAGTTCAAGGATTCGGTTTGTTTTATAGGAGTGACGGCTACGGCTTCTCCTGACGCGCATCCTTCGCCAATGGAATCATTGTATCCCGGGGTAGGTGTTCATGCGAGTTTGTATAACAGCATTATCAATCACAGCTTTATAAGAAGGGTTAACCGCTGGTGGAACATATTGATACTTATTATCATGTGGACCATAACGGCGCTTCTTACCCTGCACAGCCGGAAAAGGTTTGCCGCGTTCTCGATATTTATCATATTGGCGGGATTTGTTTCTGTTTCAGCCCTTCTTTTTGTCGTATTCGGCATATGGATCGATGACTTCTATCCGGCCTCTACCATTGTCGGCGTATATATCCTGTTTACTTTCCTTAAATATATAAGAGAGATACAGAAAAGGGAGATACTTGAAAAAGAGCTTGATATAGCTAAAGGGATACAGGAAAGTTTTCTTCCCGTAGAGTTTCCTTCCGTTGGAAACCTTGAAATAGCTGTTACTATGAAAACGGCCAGGCAGGTAGGCGGAGATCTTTACGATGTTGTGCATCTTGGAGAGAACAAGCTGGGGGTCATGCTTGGAGATGTTTCGGGTAAAGGGGTTCCGGCAGCTCTATATATGTCCAGGGTAGTAAGTGTTTTTAGGACATATGTAAGGGAGGGCACAGCAGGTGAAATCATAAAAATGATGAATGACAGGTTATGTTCAGAGGCGAGCAGCGGTCTTTTCGTAACATTGGTATACACTATCTTTGACGTCGAGAATAATACCGTGAACTTTGCTATAGGCGGTCATAACCCCACCCTGGTAGTCGAGCCGGACGGAAATATTGAACTTCTTGATGTTTCAGAAGGTATGCCGATAGGCATGATAGAGAGCGGGTTTGAAGAAAAGACGCTTAAATATAAACCCGGAAGCCTCTTTGTTTTTTACACTGACGGTGTTACAGAAGCGATGGATGTAAAAGAAGAAATGTTCGAGATGGACAGGCTGATTGAATTAGCCAAAAAATACAAAGGGGCGTCACCGAAGGAACTGGTTGACGCGATCCATAAGGCAGTCAACGAATTCGAAGGAAATGCTCCGCAGCATGACGACATAACAGTAATGGTAATAAGAGTTTAACAATATGCTTATAGCTGTAAGCTGTAAGCTATAAGCTATAAGCTATAAGCTGTAAGCTATAGGTTTGGTGAACGTCATTGCAAGGAGCCCGAAGACAAGCCAACGTCATTGCGAGGAGCTTTGCAATGCGCAGGAAGAGCTTTCCCAAGCTGTAGGAGGGGCCTCTGGC
The DNA here is from genome assembly GCA_964457005.1 of uncultured Planctomycetia bacterium. Classification (GTDB taxonomy): domain Bacteria; phylum Omnitrophota; class Gorgyraeia; order Tantalellales; family Tantalellaceae; genus CAYWDJ01. The sequence continues at coordinate 1,802 of CAYWDJ010000050.1, read as the reverse complement.
CCCGAATAGAACAATGAATGTTGAAAAAATATATATCATCAAAAATCATTGCAAGGAGCCCGAAGACAAGCCAACGTCATTGCGAGGAGGCCGAAGGCCGACGCGGCAATCTAAAAAAACAAGAAAGGATACAAATGGAACTCAAACTCAAAAAACTTGAAAACTTTAAGCCCAGAAAAGGGCCGGTACTTCTTATAATAATGGACGGCATCGGACTTGGGAAACAGGATGACTCGAACGCGGTGTTCGCGGCTAAAACGCCTTGCCTTGACGAACTTTTTGCCAGCGAATTGTCAACATCGCTGCAGGCTCATGGAGTTGCCGTAGGCCTTCCAACCGATGATGATATGGGTAACAGTGAGGTGGGGCACAATGCTTTGGGCGCTGGAAGGGTCTTTGCCCAGGGCGCAAAGAGAGTCAATCTGGCAATAAAGGAAGGGTCCATATTTACTACTGAAGAATGGAAGAAACTTGTAGCCCGGACAAAAGGCACAGGGAAAACGTTCCACTTTATCGGACTGCACTCTGACGGTAATGTTCATTCTCATGTGGACCAGCTGTATGCTATGGTGAATCAGCTTGCCGCTCTTGGCGTTGAAAAGGTTAGGATCCACGCTCTTCTCGACGGAAGAGATGTTCCCGCTAAGTCGGCTCTTGAATATATAGCTAAGACAGAGGAAGTTCTGAATAAGATAAACAATGAAAAAGGCTATGATTACCGTATAGGTTCAGGCGGCGGACGCATGATAACGACTATGGATCGCTACGGAGCGGACTGGAGCGTCGTAAAGAGAGGATGGGACGCACATGTTCTTGGTAAGGCAAGGCAGTTTGCCTCAGCGCCCGAAGCGATACAGACATATTATGACGAAGATCCGGAAATGACGGACCAGTACATGGAATCCTTTGTTGTCGCCGAGTACGGAAAACCGGTCGGTACTATAGAAGACGGTGATTCGGTGGTTTTCTGTAACTTTAGAGGGGACAGGTCCATTGAAATATCAAAGGCCTTTGAAGCAAAAGAGTTTACCGAGTTCGACAGGGAGAGGGTTCCGGACGTTCTCTATGCCGGGATAATGGAGTATGACGGGGACCTTCATGTTCCTAAGCATTATCTTGTAAATCCTCCCGAAATAGACAGGACAGTAGGAGAATATCTTTGCGCTGAAGGCGTGAGCATGTTCGCTATATCCGAAACCCAGAAGTTCGGACACGTTACATATTTCTGGAACGGAAACAAATCCGGATATGTTTGCGAGGAACTTGAGGAATATATCGAGATACCGTCGGACAAGATACAGTTCGACAAGGCTCCAAAGATGAAGGCTCGGGAGATAGCGGAGAAAACAACAGAGCTTCTTAAAAGCGGAAAATTCAAGTTCGGCAGGCTAAATTTTGCTAATGGCGACATGGTAGGGCATACAGCTATTAAGGATGCCGTCATAGAGTCCGTTGAAACGGTCGACAGATACGTTAAAGAGCTGCTTGATGTTATAAAAGAGCTCGGAGGCATTGCCATCATCACAGCCGACCATGGTAATGCGGATGAAGTCAAGAAAACAGCGCATACGCTTAATCCTGTTCCTTTGGTTATATACGACCCGGAATACAAGGGCGAGTATAAAATGGCCGATCTTGATAAGAGGGGCCTCTCGAATGTAGCGGGAACCATACTTAACCTTCTGGGTTATGAAAATGTTGAGGATTATGATCCGTCATTGATAAGGTTTGCTTAGGGTGTGTGTGGTGGTGCCGGAGGTGGGACTTGAACCCACACGGAGTTGCCTCCACTGGATTTTGAA
>CAYWDJ010000049.1:0-10217 GCA_964457005.1 uncultured Planctomycetia bacterium | reverse complement strand
GTGAATGCGCTCTTGCGGAGGGTCCTGATGTTATAATGCTGGACAATATGACGCCAGATATGATAGGGGAAGCGGTCGAACTGCGCAGAAAGGCGGGGATGAGCGGTGCGGTGCTCTTCGAGGTTTCGGGCGGGATAACCCTTGATAATATTCATGATTATGCCTCAACCGGGGTAGACATTATTTCGTCGGGGTCGATCACTGCCTCAATAGATCCGATTGATTTTTCTCTTGAAGTTATATACAGAGCATAAAAGGTATGTAAATAATGGACAGGTTCCAGTTACTGACTGACCTTAAGCCTTCCGGCGACCAGCCCGGAGCTATTAAGGACATTGTAGATTCTATCAGATCCGGGAACGACTTCCAGACACTACTCGGGGTTACCGGAAGCGGGAAGACCTTTACTATGGCTAATATCATCGAAAAGGTGAATAAGCCGACCCTCATCATCTCTCACAACAAAACATTGGCGGCACAGCTTTATTCCGAGTTCAGGGGGTTCTTCCCCAAAAATGCTGTGGAATATTTTGTAAGTTATTATGACTATTACCAGCCGGAAGCATATGTTCCTCAAACTGATGTATATATAGAAAAGGACGCGTCAATAAATGAAGATATTGATAGGCTGCGTCTTTCTGCGACCAGTTCTTTGTTCTCCAGAAAAGACGTGCTTATAGTTGCCAGTGTCTCTTGTATTTATGGCTTGGGGTCACCTGAGGATTATTCAAGTATGCTTGTCAATCTGGCGGTTGGCGATGAGAGCCCCAGAGAAGAACTTCTAAAAAAATTAGTCGATATACAATACGAACGCAATAACTTTGACCTCCAGAGAGGAAAATTTCGCGTGAGGGGAAATATCGTGGAGGTTCTGCCTGCGTATAAACAAACCGCGTATAGGATAGAACTTTTTGGCGATGAAGTGGCGAGATTATCCGAGATAGACATCGTTTCCGGGGACATAATCGTGGAGCTGGAAAAGATCGCTATCTATCCGGCAAAACATTTTGTTACGACTGACGAGAAGGTCGAAGCAGCCATTGAGTCTATCTCCGGAGAGCTTGATGAGAGGCTCAAAGAACTTCACAAAGAGGGGAAACTTCTCGAAGCACAGCGTCTTGAGTCGAGAACACGCTATGATATGGATATGCTCAAGGAAGTTGGGTATTGTAGCGGGATAGAGAACTATTCTAGACAAATTTCCGGACGTCCGCCCGGGTCAAGGCCGTGGTGTCTTCTGGATTACTTTGATGACGACTTCCTGGTAATGATAGACGAGTCACATGTTACGCTTCCTCAGCTCCACGCTATGTATAATGGGGATCAGGCCAGAAAAGGCACGCTTGTAGATTACGGATTCAGGCTCCCATCGGCTCTTGATAATCGTCCGCTTAAATTCGAAGAGTTTATGGAAAACGTCAAGCAGCTTCTTTTTGTCTCAGCCACTCCGACAGATTATGAAAAAAAGAACAGCAAGGTTATCGCTGAGCAGATAATACGGCCTACTGGTTTGATAGATCCGCCGATACACGTAAGGTCTACGGAAAATCAGATACAGGACCTGGTAGAAGAGATAACGAAAAGAGCGTCTAAGGGGGAAAGGGTCCTTGTTACTACTCTTACAAAGCGTTTATCCGAAGAGTTGACCCGGTATCTGAAAGATATGAAACTGCGTGTGAGGTATATGCATTCTGAAATTAACGCCCTGGACAGGGTGGATATAATCAGGGATCTAAGGTTGGGAAAATTTGATTGTCTTATCGGGATAAATTTGTTAAGGGAAGGCTTGGATCTCCCGGAGGTATCTCTTGTTGCTGTTCTGGATGCGGACAAAGAAGGGTTTTTAAGGAGTGCTACATCGCTTATACAGGTGGCTGGAAGGGCAGCCCGGAACTTTAATGGCGAAGTTGTCCTGTATGCGGACACGGTCACAGCCTCCATGCAGAAGACAATAGATATAACAAGCCAAAGGCGTGAAAAGCAACTGGAGTATAATGCCGAGCATGGTATCGAGCCTAAGAGCATCAAAAAGGCTATTAAGGATGGCATTGAAGTCTACCGTAAGGCAAAAGAGATAGTGCAGGATGTTACGGGTGAGACGCAGGAGCAGTATGATGTAAATGAGGTTATAGCTCAGCTTGAAATTGAGATGGAGCAGGCTGCAAGGAATCTGCAATTTGAAAAAGCCATTGTTTACAGGGATCAGATAAACAGGTTGAAAAAACTTCTGAATTAATAAGGAGGATGCTATGGAAGCAGAGATGAAGAATGAAGAGAAGAAGGTTGAGGGAGTTTCGAGTTCACAAGAACGTAATCTCGCGATGGTATGTCATCTAAGTTCTTTTCTGATGATTATCGTCCCGTTCGGGAATGTTCTCGGGCCTCTGCTTGTATGGGCGTTGGGACGTGAGAAGTATCCGCTGGTTGATGATCAGGGGAAAGAGTCCATGAATTTTCAAATAAGCATTGCGATATACAGTCTTGTATCAGTAGTCCTTATGGCTGTGCTTGTTGGTGTTTTTCTTTTAGCCGTGGTGGTTTTGTTTTGCCTGATAAACGTAATAAGGGCGGCTATAAGCGCGAATAATGGAGAGAAATTCAGATATCCATTATGCATAAGATTGATAAGATAATTTTTTTACAGATAGATTTGCTAATTGTGTATTAATGCGTATACTTTGTTATTGTAAAAATAATTTGGATCTCAATACATGAAAGTTATGGTATAGGTATGGAAAATAAATATATTCTTATGGTTGATGACGAGCAGGATGTAATTCAAACTGTGGCTACGTTTCTGACACCGCGCGGGTATACCGTGAATGGCGCAAATGATTCTACTGGTTTTTTCGATCTTCTTGAGAAGGATACGCCCGACCTGGTCCTTCTCGACATAAAGCTTCCCGGAGACGATGGGGTCACTATATGCAAGAAAATGAAAGATAGGGATAAGTTTTCCGATATTCCGGTAATAATGCTTTCAGCAAACGATGCAGAGAATGACAAGGTAAATGGCCTTGATATCGGCGCTGATGATTATGTTACAAAACCGTTCAGTCTTCAGGAACTACATGCCAGGATAAGGGCCGTATTGAGGCGCAAAGACGGTGTGCAAAACATAATTGATGTTAATGATGAGATAAAGATGAATATTGAGAAATGTGAAGTCACCGTTAATGGTGAAAATATCGAACTCACATCCGCTGAGTTCAGGATTCTTGAGTTTCTTGCTTGCCGCAAGGGTAAGGTTTTTTCACGGGACCGGATTCTTGATTATCTATGGGGCGAGGAGAAAATTGTGGTTGCCCGTACGGTAGATGTTCATATCCGCCATATCAGAGAAAAACTGGGTAAGTATAGCGATATTATCCAGAATGTCCGTGGCTTTGGTTATAAAGTAAGCGCCGAATAGTCTTGCGCTGAAGCCATTACAATCCTAAATATCTACAAATAAAAGACTTGCACGGAAGGCACCTTTTCGTAGAGTGTCTTTTTTCGCAAAAGAATTAATCAAAAATTAACAGTTAGTTAACTCTTTATTAATACTCATAATGTATACTTTAAGTGAATCGAAAGTAGGGTAAGACGTGAAGGGAGGGCAGAAAAGTGAGAATGAGAATGATAATATTTTCCGCGCATATACTGGCAACAATGACAATTGTTGTAGTAACTGTTTTTATTCTTGCTCTTAATGCCTATGGGATGGAGCCTGAAGAGAGGTCCAATTTGATGTCTGCAATGGATAGGATGGATCCTGGGTGCCACCAGGAATTTTTAAGCGAAAATACCAGGATCCTTATGAAAACTGTCAGAAGCCTCTAATGAGGGAGAGGTTTTTGTTTAAATAGCAAGGGGGTATTTTATATTTTCTACTGCACAAATGAAATGACAATCTCCGACGAAAAAAGAGCAAGCTGTGGCTTGCTCTTTTTTAGGTAAGGGCGCCTTTATTGTCTCTTTCCAGAGTTAATGTTGTTATATTTGAGCTAATCCTTTATAATTGGTGCATGAAAGAGAATGAGATAAAGCAGAAAATTATAGGAGTTTTCCGGGAGAACAGGGACAAATACTTCTCAGGAGAAGACCTGAGCGGACATCTTGGGTTTTCGCGGGCTTATGTGTGGAAATATATAGGTAAATTAAGGGAAGATGGTTACGAAATATATGCCGTGCCACACCTAGGGTATAAACTGGTTTCCTCTCCGGACAAACTCTTTGGTTTTGAGATCTCTAACGGCCTTGCGACTAAAACATTCGGCAGAGAGTCTATTCATTATTATGCCTCGATAACCTCTACCAATGATAGGGCATATGAACTTGCCGAGGCGGGTGAGGGTGAAGGTACTGTAGTTGTCGCCGAGACCCAAACGAAGGGTAAAGGCCGTATCGGCAGGAAATGGATATCTCCCGAAGGCGGAGGCGTATATTTGTCTATTATTTTAAAGCCTGACTTTGAAACAGATGAGATCCCTACAATAACTCTTATGGCAGGCGCTGCTCTTGTGCAGGCTATAAAAAAAACATCTGGTGTAGAGGCGGTTATGAAGTGGCCTAATGATGTTCTTGTCGGGGAGAAAAAGGTAAGCGGAATTCTGACGGAAATAAAAGCACAACCGGACAGGGTGGATTTTCTTGTGCTGGGAATAGGCGTAAACGTAAATACTCCGTCTAACAAACTGCCGTCTGAAGGAACAAGTCTTCTGATGGAATCAGGTAAAACGGTTGATAGAATAGAACTTGTCAGGGGGTTGTTGTCTGAGATAGAGAAAAGGTATAATAAACTTAAGAAAAATGGCTTTGTGTCGATGCGCGATGAATATAAGAGCCTTTCTTCTGTTATCGGCAAAAAGGTGAAGGTCCAGGAACATCACAGGGTGCTTGAAGGCACAGCCGTTGATGTGGACGAAAAAGGTGCCTTAATAGTAAGGGATAATAAGGGAGATTTAAAAAGAGTATTTAGTGGAGATGTTCTTCTCTGTCGCTAAACCTACAGCTTATAGCTTAAAGCTTAAAGCTAATTAATTATGAAGCTACTAATAGACATAGGAAATACTAATTCATCTCTGGCTGCTGTCAGTGGGAGGAAGATCGTAAAGAGATGGTTCGTATCCTCCCGTAAAAAGCAGGTGGAACCGGCGTCCCTGAAAAGGTTGTTGAGGCTGTATATAAAGGATATAGATAGTATAGTGATAGTTAGTGTTGTCCCCAAATTTCTTACGGTGGTTAAAAACAGTTTGAAAAAGGTGTTGCCGAATGCGGGGGTAAAGGTGGTAGGTAAGAACATCAAGGTGCCTATCAGTAACAAGTACAGCAAGCCACGCCAGGTTGGACAGGATAGGCTTGTTGCCGCGTATAGCGCTTCTAAAGAATTCGGGACGCCTCTGCTTGTGGTGGATTTTGGTACAGCGGTTACATTTGATCTTATTAATAAGAAAGGGGAGTATGAGGGGGGACTTATTTTCCCTGGTATCAGGTTGGGGCTTTCGTCTCTTTCCGCCCATGCAGCTCTTCTCCCTAAAGTGGATATAAAACCTCAGCAAGGCCTGATAGGAAAGGATACTAAAGGAAGTATAAATAAGGGTATAATACATGGATACGCGAGCCTTTGTGACGGAATGATAGACAAATTCAGGTCAAAATACGGAAAGGATCTGAATGTCGTGGCCACAGGCGGCGACGCCGCCCTCATAGCTAGATATTCCAAAAACCTCAAAACGATCTCGAAGGACCTTATCTTTAAGGGCCTTGCACTTCTGGTTTCTCAATAAAAATATTACTTGCTTTATTCTGCTGTTTTATATATAATTCTAATCTCATTAGCACTCTCATGCTCTGAGTGCTAAGTCTGGAGATTAAGAGTTTAAGTCAAAATAGCAGAAATGGAGGATCGAAATGAATGTAAAACCACTTTATGACAGAGTTCTTGTTGAAGTGCTTGAAGCTGAAGAAGTTACAAAGGGCGGCATAGTGCTTCCCGGAACAGCTCAAGAAAAACCGCAGCAGGGAAAGATAGTTGCTGTTGGTACAGGCAGAGTTGCGGAAGACGGAAAAGTGACACCTCTTGCAGTAAAAGAGGGTGACACCGTTCTGTATGGTAAGTATTCAGGAACAGAATTGAACCTGGATGACAGAAGTCTTCTCATGATGAAAGAAGAAGATATTCTCGGTATTGTAAAATAAGAAGGTTCCCGTTTTTGGGAATGAAGTTATTTAAAGGAGGAGACAATGGCAAAACAATTACAATTCAGCGATGAAGCCCGCCGTTCAGTATTAAGAGGTGTTGAGACTCTCGCTAAAGCGGTTAAGATCACTTTGGGGCCTAAAGGTAGAAATGTTGTTATTGAGAAAAAGTTCGGCGCGCCGACTATAACTAAAGACGGTGTTACAGTTGCTAAAGAGATAGAACTTGAAGACGCATATGAGAACCTGGGCGCGGAAATGGTCAAAGAAGTTGCTTCCAAGACCAGTGATGTAGCCGGTGATGGCACTACTACTGCGACAGTTCTTGCTGAAGCCATTTACAGAGAAGGCCTCAAGAACGTTACTTCAGGTGCGAATCCTATGCAGGTTAAAAGAGGTATAGAAAAAGCGGTTGAGGCTGTTGTCGAAGAGCTTAAAAGCATGTCAACTCCTATTAAGGAACAGAAAGAGATTGCACAGGTAGCCAGCATTGCCGCGAATAACGATAAGGTTATAGGCGATAGGATAGCCGAAGCTATGGATAAAGTTGGTAAAGACGGTGTTATCACTGTTGAAGAAGGCAAGACATTAGACACCAGCCTGAAGCTTGTTGAAGGTATGCAGTTTGAGCAGGGATACCTTTCACCATACTTTGTTACCGACACCGAAAGAATGGAATGTGTTCTTGAGAACCCGTACATTCTTCTTTATGAAAAGAAAATATCAAACATGAAGAGTCTTCTTCCTGTTCTTGAGAAAGTTGCCCAGTCCGGCAAACCGCTTCTCATAATCAGCGAGGAGACAGAAGGTGAAGCTCTTGCTACTCTTGTTGTTAACAAGATCCGCGGGACTTTCGTATGCTGTGCGGTAAAGGCTCCGGGTTACGGTGACAGAAGAAAGGCCATGATCGATGATCTAGCCGTGCTTACAGGTGGAAAGGCTATTACTGAAGATCTCGGTCTTAAACTTGAAACTATTACACCTGAGGATCTCGGACAGGCTAAGAGGGTCACTATAGACAAAGAAAACACAACTATCGTTGAAGGCGCTGGAACTACGGAGGCTGTCCAGGCGAGAATAGGTCAGATAAGAAATGAGATAGAAAAGAGCGATTCTGACTATGACAGAGAAAAACTCCAGGAAAGACTGGCTAAGCTTGCGGGCGGCGTAGCGATAATAAGCGTTGGTGCTGCTACCGAGATAGAGATGAAAGAGAAAAAGGCCAGGATAGAAGACGCGCTGCACGCTACAAGGGCTGCTTCAGAAGAAGGTATAGTCCCGGGCGGCGGAGTCGCGCTTCTCAGAGCAAGCTTGAAGCTTGGTAAAGTGAAGGCCGAAGGCGATGAAATGATAGGTGTGAATATCATAGAGAGAGCTCTTCAGGCTCCTGTTCGCATGATAGCGGCAAATGCCGGAGCGGAAGGGTCTGTAGTTGTTCAGAAGCTTATTGCTGAAAAAGACAATAAGATCGGTTATGACGCTGAATGTGACAAGTTCACGAATATGGTGGAAGCCGGCATTATAGACCCGACTAAGGTTACACGTTCAGCTCTTCAGAACGCGTCCAGCATAGCATCACTCATGTTGACAACTGAAGCGCTTATATGCGATAAGCCGGAAGAGGGCGGGGCAGGCGGCGGAATGCCGGGTATGCCTATGGGTGGCGGAATGCCGGGCATGATGTAAAATAAGCACATGACTTACAGAAATCTGTGATTTCTGTAAGTCATAAGTGCGAATTTTATTGCGAGGAGGCGCACACCGTGCGTGCTTATGAGGCGATATAGAAGGAGCCTCGAGCAAGGCGAGAGAAAGCACCGACGCGGCAATCTATAAAGAGATTGCTTCGCTTCGCTCGCAATGACGTAAATCTAGATCCCCGATATTTGCCTTTGGCAAATTCGGGGATGACAGGACAACTAGGATGTGCTATAATGAAAAAACTTCAGGGTGAGGTGAAATTCCTCTGCCGGCGGTGATCGTCTGAAAAGACGGAAGTCCGCGAGGCCTTCGGGCCTGAATTCGTGAAAATCGAATACCGACCGTAAAGCCGGGATGAGAGAAGTAATATGTGATAGGATATTAACCCCCGAAGTATGTAGTTACTTTGGGGGTTTTTTATTTAAACGGAAAAGGTGAAAAGATGCCGGTAAAAAGTAAGATAAAATTTAACAGGATCGAAGATGTGATAAAGGATATTAAGGCGGGGAAAATAGTGGTTGTTGTTGATGATCCATCCCGTGAAAATGAAGGCGACCTGATATGTTCCGCGACAGGGATCACTTCTGAGAAGATAAACTTTATGGCAAGGTATGGCAGGGGACTTATCTGTGTTCCTATGGAAGAGAGCATTGCCGAAAGATTGGGGCTTCATCACATGTCACGTGATCCACAGGACCCGTACAAGACGGCATGGGCGGTGTCAGTTGATGCCAAAAAAGGCGTTACGACCGGGATCTCAGCGCATGACAGGGCCAGGACAATAAAACTTCTTGCTAACAAGAACTCGACCAGCAAAGATTTTACAAGACCTGGTCATCTGTTTCCCCTAAGGTCCAAGTTGGGCGGAGTGTTGGTCAGGGCCGGCCATACAGAAGCTTGTGTCGATATGATGAAACTCGCGGGAAAAACTCCGATAGGCGTTATCTGCGAGATAATGAATGAAGACGGCACAATGGCAAGGGTTCCGGACCTGGCTAAGTTTGCGAAAAAGCATAAGCTCAAAATGTGTACCATAGAAGATCTTATTAAATACCGGAGAGGAAAAGAGAACCTTATAGAAAAAGTAGCTGTAGCTGACCTTCCAACACTTTTTGGTGAATTTAGGATACATGCGTACAGGTCGATCATAGATAACATTGATCATCTCGCTTTAGTGAAAGGCGATATCTCTAAAGGGGAGACACTTGTAAGGGTTCATTCACAATGTCTTACCGGTGACATATTCCATTCAATGCGCTGTGATTGCGGCGACCAGCTGGAGACGGCCATGAAGGCCATATCAAAAGAAGGCAAAGGTGTCGTGCTTTATCTCGCACAGGAAGGGCGCGGGATAGGACTTCTTAATAAGATAAAGGCATATGAACTCCAGGATGAAGGGTATGATACCGTAGAGGCAAACGAGAAATTAGGGTTTAAGGCGGATCTCAGGGATTATGGTATAGGCGCGCAGATACTCGCTGACCTGGGACTTAAGAAAATAAAGCTTCTTACTAATAATCCTCGTAAGATCATAGGGCTTAGTGGTTATGGTCTTAAGATTACGGGGCGAGAGCAGATTGAGATGCATCCAAACAGTAAGAATAAGAAATATTTAAGAACAAAGAAAAAACGGTTAGGACATAAACTGAAAAAAGTTTAGAGTTTATAGTTGAGATTGCTTCGCCCTCGTAGGGCTCGCAATGACGAACTTACAGCGTATAGCTTACAGCTTATAGCTTACAGCTTATAGCTAAAAAAGGAGGAATACAATGGCAACATCAAACGTAATAAAAGCGGATCTCATGGCCAAGGGCAAAAAATTTGGGATTGTAGTTTCCAGTTTCAATGAGTTCATATCTAAAGAACTTCTTCAGGGAGCTGAGGATACTCTCAGCAAACACGGCGTACAGGATAAGGATATCACTGTTGTGTGGGTTCCCGGATCGTTCGAAGTACCTATGCTCGCCAAAAAGATGGCCGAGTCAGGGAAGTATGACGCGATAGTTTGTCTTGGTGCGATAATCAGGGGAGAAACTCCTCATTTTGATTTCGTGGCCAGTGAAGCGGCTAAGGGAGTGGCTCAAGTCGCAATGGGCAGCGATGTTCCGTGTGTTTTTGGGATAATAACTACCGACAATTTGGAACAGGCTCTTGATAGGGCCGGCACAAAAAGCGGGAACAAGGGAAGAGACGCGGCGCGTACTGCTATAGAGCTTGCGAATCTTTACAAAATTATATAGAAAAAGGAGCATTATGCGTAAAAGGACTCTTTCAAGAGAGGCTGCCGTCAAGATCCTTTATGCCTGGGACATTAAAGGGGATAGTATGGAAGACTG
>CAYWDJ010000048.1:0-10364 GCA_964457005.1 uncultured Planctomycetia bacterium | reverse complement strand
GTGCTCAAATCTCCTATTCCACCACGATTTCACCACGCTTTGCACTCTAAATTCTATACTTTCCCATCGCTTTACTCGGATGAGTTCAAACAACAGGTTTTAAGTTCCAAACCCCAAGATTCCATTGCCTTATTGGCAACAAAATTAGACGCTTCCATAAAAGAAATAACGAATTCTTCACCTGTATCACATATCCCTATGGACCTTGGACATACAGCTAAAACTTCCGGACTTTCTAACTTTTTACCAAAACATAAATTTATATTCTTGGCTTGCCGTATGCGTGACATAATCTTGCCACCTTTAATGCCCTGCGTATGCCTGTAATGATCGAAGACATATAAAAAACGCGCAACCGGATGTTCTAGGATTTGTTTTCTAAAGTATCTTATAATTTCATCAATACCCTCATAAGGGACTTCCCTCTTACTGATTGTTAAACTGAATATAGAATATTTTTCCTTAAATAAACTCTTCTTCACGATCTATTTCTTCCTCCAACTTTATCGGTGTTTTCCCCTGAATCCATTTTGCGTAAAACGCGAGAGCCGGAATTTGTACAGCAAGTCCAACAGCTATCATGATAACCACTCCGCCAATAAAATCATAGTCCTTAAAAGCCCCCAACACAACTCCCAAACTGATTACGTGATACCTTGCAGCCGTTCCGAAGAAAAATGCTTTTCTGCTTTCATGATCAAAAAGCATATGTCCAAGACCATGACTTATCAAGAAAATGACGGCATAAAAAATCAATACTGGCACTAAAGCAATAAAGATAACATTTGCATTAGTAACCATAACTTGAGTGCTCTTAAGCGACATAACCAGAAAACTAACCACCATAACACCTACAGCACTTATGCCACCGTTAACGGGTTTAACCCTTTTAAACCCCTCCACACCTTTATGTTTCAAAATAAGTCTTCTTACAAAGCTACCAAAAATCAAAGGAAGTACAATGATGAAAAAAAGCTTTTCAAGAATAACCATCTTTGACACATTAATATTTTCCGCTCCCATAAGATGTTGTGCGAATACTGGAATGATGATGGGTAACACAACCACCGAAACCAAAATCCCTATACTCACTATACCCATAGCAACATGCATATGCCCTTTTGTAAAGTAAGTCCAGTTAATAGTCATACCGCTTGTTGGAACAAGAGATAGCATTACCAGCCCAAGCCACATAGCAGGATACTCTCTTAGAAACAACCAACCCAGACCAAACGCAATTAAAGGATATAAAACAAAATTCACGATCGTTGCCAAAAGAAGTATGCCTTTAAATTTCGGAAGCTCTTTAATGCCTTTTCCGAACTCAATGTTAATAAATACCGGAAAGATCATAATCAACAACGCCGAAACACAAATTACCCGTGAATACGCCATGGGATGATAATGCCCGTTAATCAACCCTACTATAAGCGCAAATGGTATGAGATAGGCAAGATTTCTTCTAACAAATTCTATTGCATTTAATAACCTTTTACCCATATTACTCCCCTTTTCTTATGACCAATTTAAAGAATTTATCATTTGAACGATTTCTCCTTTAGGGAAAACCCCTACCTTCTTGGCCTTTACTTCACCTTTGTGAAATAAAGCCAATGTAGGAATGCTAACAACTCCATAATTAGAGACGATATCTCTGCCCTCATCAACATTCACTTTACATACCTTCACTTTTCCATGATATTCTTCCGCGAGTTCTTCTACAACCGGCGCGATCATTTTACAAGGTGCGCACCAGGGAGCCCAGAAATCCACAAGAACCGGAATGTCTGAATTCATCACTTCTTTATCAAAGTTATCATTGGTAATATTAAGTCCCATGTCTCCTCCTTTCATCGTATTATTCAAATAATGCGATATGTTGTTTAAAAAAATTATTTATCCAAAATATTGATCATCTTTATTGCCTTTTTATCTACAACCTTATAACAGGTTCTTACTCCCTCTTTCCGGGGCGCTATTATACCCTGTCTTTTCAAGATACTTAAATGTTGAGAAACTGTCGACTGAGGTATATTCAAATTGTCCTGCATCTCATTTACATAGCACTCATTCTCAATAAGCCCGGAAAGAATCTTTAAACGAACCGGATGAGCCATTGCTTTTAACATTTCACTTTTTACTTCATAGCCTTTCAAAACAACCTCCTAAAATATATCTATTTATCCATATATTACAATATTTTGATCAATATGTCAAATTTTTACCCCTTCCAGTAGTGTCAGGTCCATTTATAATACTTGCACAACAATGCCAATCTTAAGCTCTACTTTTTTTCACCACGATTTCGCTTCGCCTTCGACTTCGAGAAACCTTCTTATAGCCTTGCATACTCGCACGGTTTCACCACAATTTGCACCAAAAAGTATACTTTTACCCCTGATGATAACTAACAGTATATGGGGATATCTACCGTTCTATGACCCTTGACTTTACAGGGGTAGAAACAAAAAAGGCGACTTCGTGACTGAAATCACCTTCATGCTTAACACAAATGGTGGAGGTGCCGAGAAACAAAAAAAGGCAGGCGCTAACGCCTACCCTCTCAGATCAAATATTTCTTTCAGAAAATGTCCAATGTCCAAACCTGCGCCTGACCACCTTTCAATTCTTTTGTTCTACAGAATTGAAACACCTGATACAAAAAGTCTTATTGTCATACAACCGGACCCTGGACTCCATAATACCCTCTCTGCAATTCGCACACAAATGAGTTTCCATAGGTTTCGCGGACCGGGGAACAGACCTTTGTACCGTTGTCTTTTTGAAAAGACAGCCCATTTCCACCTGCATGAGATAATTAAACTGCTCTTGAAATAACTTCTTACTTCCCGGATACTCCTGCATCTCTGTCCAGATCTTATCCATCACTGTCGGAACTAATACGATCCGGAATGCCTTATCATTGCTTCGGCTAAAAAATGAAAATGCTATTTTCCCATAATCCACGTGAATCAAGTTACCTTTCCCCAAGGTACAACCTGTCAAATATTGGATGGCATCCACGGCGCACATATCCGCCTCCGCGATGGCAACAACACCTCCATCATCATCATGTCCGATTATCTCCAAGGCTAGTTCACTGGCGCGTATTCCCATTGCAAGACCGGGACAAACATGACCATGAAACCGGATCGTCTGTTCAATCAGCTCAGGGGTTATTTCAATCTTTTTCATAACAAACCTTTCAATAAATTTTAACAAAACGCTTTATCCAACACAATACAATGCAATAACTTATAAAAGTATTTTACGCCTATCAAACACACAACGCAATATTTATGTGTAAAAATCGGCACATGTCGCAGAGTTATTTGTGGACCTTATCCTCTAGCTCCCGGATATTTGATACGCAAATTCCGGTTTACAATGTTAGGGGTGGCCGAGAAATAGCGCGTTTAACTGAAGTAATTGCCCCTACTGCCCCTGCCGCATTAAAAGAACTCTATGCCTATCATATTCTTGATTATGAAATCAGCGGAAGAAATCATCTTTACATTTTAGACAGAAAAAACAAAACAATAAGCTCCACTATTAAGACCTATAAAAAAAGAGAACAACTACACAGTTGTTCTCTTTTTAAAAATTGGCTCCTCGGGTAGGAAAACAAGGCCGCTAAAAGCGGCCGCAGGATCCCTAAACGAGGAGAGTAATGAAATGAGTGATTTTCAGAAAAACTTGTTTTTCTGAAAAATTACGAATGAAGTTATAAAAACACCGCAGGTGTTTTGCCGATTTAGGCAAAAAGGCCAGGAAATTACTTTCCTGGCCTTTGCTAAATTGGCTCCTCGGGTAGGATTTGAACCTACAACCTATTGGTTAACAGCCAACCGCTCTACCGTTGAGCTACCGAGGAACATAAAATGGCTGTTATTGAGAATTAATTATAGGCAAAAAGGGCCATATTGTCAAGACTGCTTACAGCTTCCTCCCTTTATGCTATAATTCTCTCATGCCTCACAAAGAACATTACATAGCACATGTAGATATGGACGCTTTTTTTGCATCCGTAGAGCAGCGGGACAATACTGATTTCAGGGGCAAACCGGTCATAGTCGGTTCTGACCCAAAAGGCGGTGCAGGACGCGGTGTCGTAGCAGCATGTTCTTATGAAGCACGCAAATACGGCATCCACTCGGCCATGCCGATATCAAGAGCATATAAAACCTGTCCTCATGGGATCTTCGTCACCCCGGACATGGATAGATACCATGAAGCGTCAGTAGATATATTTGGCATTATGGAGACTTTCACCCCCGACATAGAGCCCATAAGCGTTGATGAGGCATTTTTAGACATTACCGGCAGCCACCATCTATTCGGCGGCCCGATCGAAACCTGCAAGAAAATAAAACAAAGAATAAAACAGGAGACGGGCCTTACCGCGTCAATAGGACTTGCGCCGAACAAGATGACAGCCAAAATCGCTTCTGACATAAAAAAACCGGATGGACTTGTTGTTGTGGGCCCTGAAGATCTCCTGGCATTTCTTCACCCTCTCCCCATCTCAAAAATATGGGGTATAGGGGCAAAAACTGAAAAGGTTTTCCACTCTTTAGGCATATTTACCGTAGGAGACCTGGCTGTCAAAGACTCGGATGAAATAGAACACACATTGGGCAAACATGGCCGCCATGTATGGGAACTGGCTAACGGCATAGACGACAGAGATGTTGTCGCACAAGACGAAGCGAAATCCATCGGCAACGAACACACCTTCGATCAAGATACCAACGATATGGAGGATATTCAGGACGTACTAATGTATCTAAGCGAAAAGGTGTCCCGGAGATTACGAAGAGCCGGCCTTAAGACAAAGACCATTACCTTGAAAATAAGATTTAGTGATTTCAAGACTTACACGCGCGCGGAAACGCTTCCCGCAACCACAAACTTCACAGAAGACCTGTACAGGATAAGCGTCGAAAAACTAAGAACTTTCAAGCTGGAAGGCACCGCTATCCGCCTTCTGGGAGTCAAAGCTTCGGGGCTGCAGTGCACAGATGAAGAATTTGATTTTTTTGGAGAATCAAATAAAAGCACGGACAAAAAAGAACGTATACATAAGGCTCTTGATAAAATCAAGAATAAATTCGGAGAAAGATCCGTTGGACGCCGCCGAATATAAACTTACACACTACGCTTTATAAAGCGTGTGCCCCTCCACCATCTCCGCTTTCGCTTTCCCGGCAAGAGCCTCTATTATCTTTAAACTAAACTCCATAGCTGTCGCGGGGCCCTGGCTTGTTATAATGTTTCCATCCTGGACAACAGTATCCTTCACATATGTTACCGCTGTAGAAAAATTCTGCTGCAAACCCGGATAACACGTAGCTTTCTTCCCGTCAAGAACTCCCGTTGGAGCCAAAACCAATGCGGGTGCGGCGCAAATAGCAGCGATTACTCCTCCATTGGAGGCCATTCTTGAGATAAGCGTCTTTAGCTCAAGCGCTCTTGCCAGATTCTCAGCGCCCGGCATTCCGCCCGGCAAAATAAGAACATCGGGAACAAACTTCAGGTCCTTTAACGAGATATCAGTCTTAACATATATGTCATGAGCTCCACGAACCAATCCTCCATCAAGCCCGGCTATAAGCACATCTATCTCCCCCCGCTTTAAAAGATCAATCGGAGTTATCGCTTCTATTTCTTCAAAGCCATCTGCCAATACTATCAATGCCTTCTTCCTCATTTATCCTCCCCTTTACCAGTAATACATTCGACCGACATTCTAACAAGTTGCCTAAACCCTTTGTCATAACGAAGTTTCTGGGCATCATTCAACAGCTCCCATAACTCTTTTTCCCCGGGAAGGTCACTAACATATAAAATAGCCACCGCCTTTATTCCTGCCGTTGCAGCGGCCCCGTATACCGCAGATACTTCCATCTCTATTCCGGTAAACCCTTCTTCGCGTAATATGTTCAGGTTTTCATCCGTCTCTACAAGTAACGAACCTGTCGTAAAGATGCTCCCTTTTTCGCATTTTATATCAGGCCCAGACTGTTGATCTATTATTTTTTTGCATACATCCCCCAACGCTTTGTCAGCATACCCCCACTGTGGATCGTTTAAAATTGCCCTGATATCGGAATCCTCTTTAAGGTGCCTTGTAAAACCCTCACCATTGAAAGCTTTTTCACAAATGACAATGTCCCCAATAGCAACATCCTTAAGTCCCCCGCATGACCCGGCGAAAATGACACTGTCTCCCCCGGCTTCTTCAAGGAGCAAGATGGCGTCTCCAAGCAGCCTGTCACCGACACCGCAATACACTACACCAAAATTGCACCCGTACTGCTCTGCGGTAAACCCCGAATAGAAACGCCCTTTAAAACTTGAAAGTTCGTGACAATGCTCTTTGAACTTTTTTAGAGGAATAAATGGAGTGACAATTACCCTGCCCGGCATCTCTTCGGGAGATACCCCGAAACAAAATTCAAATAGTTTCTTTTTATCCATATGTTTAGCCTATTTTATCGCACGGGGTCTCTTGGCCCGCGGCATTCGCCACATTCTTTAGCCAGATCAGGGTTATCATTGCCGCAAGCGGGACAAACCCAAAAACCTTCAGGAGGATGTTTTACCCTGTATCTTCGTTTTAAATATGGTATTGTTTTATACCTCAGAGCTAAAAATGCCGCAAAAAACAAGATTCCCGCGACAAGAACCAGCAGAGGCCCCGGCACTTCCATGGAAGGTCTGACCTTTTCGATATCTATGTTCATTCCTCTAAGCCTGTCCTTAACAAGCTCATACGCCATCGGATACCTTTCCACCCCATGAACAGAGAGGCTGTATATGATCGGTCCGGATATCCTGTAATTTCCTTGTTCCAGATTTTTCAAACGAACAAGATATGACTTGTAATATCTTGCGGCCGTCGCATAGTCCCCTTTTTGCTCATACACCAGCGCCAACAAAAAATAAGTACCGTAGTACTCGGGCCAGATGTCCTTGGCTTTTGTAAGAGAAGTTTCGGCTGCTTCGAGTTCGCCGTTTGAAAGATCTACCACTCCGTCAGTAAAAAGATAAGAAAAATCCTTGAGGTCAGTCTGTATTCTTCCCCCGCCCAGCAATCTGTCTATAAAGCTCTGATTGATCAGGAATCTCTCATATGAGAAAAACTCGGGTTCCTGTGCCATCGCCGCAGTAAGAGATAAACACGAGAAGACAATGCTGCCTATTAAAATTATGCTTATGCTGAATTTTTTCATGAGTCTATTAAAAGGAGTGTTATAACCCGCTCATCAGAAGGATTATACGACATTATTGATCAAGCTAAGGACTTTTTCTATTTCGAAGGGCTTATATATTATTTCCGAGGCATTTTCCTCAAGCGCCTTGTGAACCATCTCATCGACAGAGTATCCGGTCATCATTATCACTATTGTCTCCGGCCGTATTTTTTTAACAGCCTTCAGCGTCTCTATGCCATCTTTGCCGGGCATCCTGATATCGAGAAACATTATATCGTAGGGCTCCTCCTCCATCATCCCTATCGCCTGATCCCCGTCATAACAGCTTGCAGCTTTAAGCTCGTTCGATTTCAAAATATCACAAAACACATCGGCAAAGTCTTTATTGTCATCTACAATGAGAATATTATGTTCCATAATAAGTCCTTCTAATTATAATGTTCAGAGCCTCTACGCTATAAATTCTAACACTAAGCCCGTTTCCTGTCGACAAGTTTATTCTATAACAAAATTGTCTATATAGATAGGCCTCCCATACCTGGGGCCTATCATATTAGGCGGAGCAGAATTATATTCTATTCTCACGGCTACTTTCTCGACCTTGTCAATGTTGTTATACAATCTTCTCGGACCTCTTCCTCTGAAATCACTCGTATTGGATGGCTCTTCCTCTGAACCAGGTGACGGTGGAGACTCGAGCCGTGCCTTTATAGTGGTCCACTGTCCGGGTTTAAGCGGTCCCGGATTTTTCATTTCAACAAACTTCCTGGCATCTCCAACGGTCAGAATTATCTGCGCCTGCAACAATGTCGGCGCACCCTTCGACACATAAACATCCACCGATATCGTTTCATACCCCGTGAGGTCCAAATTTACCGTCTTTTCAATGATCGCACATGACCAATCATATCCCGGAAAATCGGAGACAAGTGCCAGGGAATGATCGCCGCTTGAAGCCTTTTCCATACTGAGATTTAGCGTTTTTCCAAAATAGGTGCCTATATAGCCCCGATCAAAACTCCAGCCGGGAATGTCCCACCCGTCATTGCTTTGCTCAAAGTCATAGACTATCTTGTCTTTTTGGGCAAAAACCCCTGTTCCGGCACATAATAATACTGCAAACACTAGAAAAAAAACTGTTATTTTCATGTCACTCCCCTTTTAGCAGCACCCGCTACCAAGCAGACATTACTATTACCACCAGCTATTATACATCATAAAATTAACAACAACAAACGCTTATGCAATATTTCAAGGCCCTCCTACTTGCCTTAGGCCAGATATTGTGATACTCTTGAAACACATAAAATTATTAACGTAAATATAAGGATGCTCCCATGGATACCTGCAAATTGATCATACAAATACCCTGTTACAATGAAGAAGACACCCTCTCCACCACATTGAAGGACATTCCCGGAACCATTGAAGGCGTCTCTTCAATTGAGATCCTTGTCATCAATGACGGCAGCACGGATAATACTATCGAAGTAGCCCGTCAAAACGGAGTGCAACACGTGGTTAACCTGAAGAA
Organism: uncultured Planctomycetia bacterium; assembly: GCA_964457005.1. GTDB lineage: Bacteria > Omnitrophota > Gorgyraeia > Tantalellales > Tantalellaceae > CAYWDJ01. Next base: position 1,613 of record CAYWDJ010000048.1, on the reverse strand, counting down.
ACGAAAAGGCCTGGCGGTTGTTTTTGCTTCGGGCCTTGATGCGGCATTAAAACTCGGAGCAGATATCATAGTTAATCTGGATGCCGACAATCAGTACAAAGGTAAAGACATCCCGCGTCTTGTGAAGCCCATATTAGAAAAGAGGGCCGACATAGTCATAGGAAACCGTAAAATAGAGGAAATCCCCCACTTTTCATGGATAAAACGTAAACTTCAGCGTTTTGGAAGCCGCATAGTGAGATATTTGTCAGGATTGGACGTCCCCGACGCAACAACGGGCTTCAGAGCCTACTCCAAGGACGCTGCCATCAAACTAAACGTTATCTCAGAATTCACCTATACCCTTGAAACCATAATCGCTGCAGGGAACAAAGGCCTGGTGGTTGAAAATATCGAGGTTTCGACCAATCCGGAACTACGTGAATCCCGGCTTTTTAAAAGTATCCCCGAATACATCATACGACAACTAGCCACACTGGTACGAGTCTACACAATGTACCGTCCTCTGCGGGTCTTTTCCAGGCTAGGCGGGCTATTGTTCCTGCTCGGGTTAGCTGTGGGGATTCGGTTTGTTTACTTCTATCTGATAGGTGCGGGCAACGGACATATTCAATCCCTTATTTTATCGGCCGTTCTGATAATTCTGGGTTTTCAGGTATTTCTACTTGGAATGCTGGCTGATCTTATCGCGGCTAACAGGCGTCTTATAGAAGATACTTTGACCAACATGAAAAGTGTGAAATTTGATAAAAAGGATTAACTTGAACGGCTTACTTAAAAAGAACAGACATAAGTTAGATAAAGAGCTGCGCAGCGCCTCTCTCAGGCAATACTTTTCCCCTTTAGCTTATTTCGGATACAGAACAACAGTTCCAGCTATATCGAAATACATGCACGGGAGCTGTCTTGATATAGGGTGCGGTGAAATGCCCTATAAAGATGTGATAACACCTCTTGTGCAGAGATATGACACCATGGACATAGAAAAAAGGGATAACTCTGTCAAATATATCGGCGACATACAGAACATGGATACCATCGAATCTGCATCTTACGATTCAGCCATATGCCTGGAAGTCCTTGAACACATTAAAGAACCCCTCCAGGGGATGAAAGAAATGCACCGAATCCTGAAAAAAGGAGGGACGGCCATAATATCCGTTCCCCATCTGAGTCGGCTCCATGAAGAACCTAATGATTTCTACAGATTCACAAAATACGGCATCGAGCATCTAGCGGAAAGATCGGGCTTTGAAATAATTGAACTCCACTCAAAGGGCGGACTTTTCTCTTTTCTGGGACATCAGATCTCAACCATATTCGTCTGTCTATGCTGGGGAGTCCCCGTCCTAAAGAACATCGTTTTCTTTCTCAACAAGTGGTTATGCGTAAAACTATGCTATCTGCTGGATAGTGTATTTGACAGAAAAAAGATATTCGCGGCGGGCTATACCTGTGTGTTACGCAAGAACTAGGCCACGCTATTCCCTGCCAGCTCTTTTATTATCTCATCATATTTCTTAACGATGATTTCCCAATCATAATTGCGAATAACATATTGCCGGGCCTTGTCCCCCAGAGAATTTCTTTGATCCTTCCCGTCAAGCAGCTTT
>CAYWDJ010000047.1:0-10541 GCA_964457005.1 uncultured Planctomycetia bacterium | reverse complement strand
GCTAAATATGTTAAAAAGGGACTGGACCGCCTTGATATCCCGCTTCTCGGGGGCATGCCTTACGTTGATTCACTTGACAGGCCTACCTTACGGGGCTTCAGGGAAGAGCTGGATATGCATGTTCTTTGTGGAGAGGAAAACCTCGACAGGCAGACGAAGAGAATTCTCGTGGGGGCGATGGAAGTAAGAGAGGCTGAGAAATACATTGAAGATGGCTGTCTTGTAATAACTCCGGCGAACAGAAAAGACTTTATTGCCCTTATTGTAAAACTTCATGCCGGATGGTTCAGGACACGCAAAAAGATAGCCGGACTGATACTTTCGGGTAATATTCCTCCCCAAAGACGCATTTACAATATGCTTAAAAAGGAAGGGATTCCCACACTCCTTTCGCGTTATGACACCTACGATGTGGCTTCAAGGGTCCACGATCTTACCGTAAAGATAAAATCAAGAGACTATACAAAGGTAAAGCTGGCTATCGGGATGGTCGAAAAATACGTCGACATGGATGCTGTTATACGGCAATTGAGTTAAGGCACTTATGAAAAAAAATATTTTAGTTGTTTTATGCATGATTTTTATAGCAGGCTGCGGAGCTGTACCCGAGAGTCATATACACGCACGGGTAGAGACGATCATGGGCACTTTTGTCCAGATCAAGGTTGTCGATAAGGATCTTTCAACGGAAGAACTGTCCAAAGTTGTAGACGGTATTATTGAAGAAGCAAAGGCCCTTGAGGCCAAACTGAGTATATATGACGCGGCAAGCGAGATCAATGTGCTAAATATTGCAAAAGATAAGGTAGTCTCCTCGGATCTTTGGGATGTTCTTGTTAAAGCAAAAAAGATAGGTGTTACCACATATGGGGCGTTTGACATAACGGTGGCTCCCATAATGAAGGCCAATGGGTTTTATGTAGATATGCCTAAGGATATATTTGATAAGATCACAGTAGACCCTAAGAGCGTTGGTTGGCATAATGTAGAGCTTATTGGTGAGGACAAAAGGGCAAAGCTTTTTAATAATGCATGGCTGGATCTTTCAGGGCTGGCCAAGGGGTATATAGTCGACAAACTGTCAGAAGCGTTGGAGAAACAGGGGGTAGATCATTTTCTGGTAAATGCCGGAGGTGACATTTACTGCGGCACTACAGGGGGAGAGTATCCCTGGAAGATAGGTGTCAGGAGACCCGGACAGGAGGGCGTTGTCATGGTCCTGGAGCTCACGAACATGGCAGTCGCGACAAGCGGCGACTACGAAAACATAATAACCGATGCAAAAACAGGTGAAGTCGTTTCGCATATAATCAATCCAAAAACAGATAAGCCTGTTGAAGAGAAGCCCTCAAGCATGACGGTGATAGCTGCTACATGTGCCGAAGCTGATGGTTTGGCCACGGGTATGATGGTTATGGGCCGGGAAAAGGCCCTGGAATTGGCCGATTTGACTGAAGGCGTGGAGATCGTTGCGGTCGAGCTAAGCAATGGCAAAGAGAAAGTGGAATATTCGAAAGGTGCTGTGAAATATATAGTAAGGAGGACGCCGTGAGGGTAGTTGCTGCTATGAGTGGCGGAGTGGACTCAAGCGTCGCAGCATATGAACTTCAGCGGCAGGGGCATGAAGTTATCGGTGTTACGATCAAGACATGGCCCAAAGAAGATTGTGGCCAGGTTGGTGATAAGCTATGCTGTTCTCTTGATGCCGTACAAATGGCAAGAAGCGTAGCCGAGGACATGGGCATACCGTATTATGTTATAGATCTTTCAGAAGAATTCGCAAGGGAAGTAAAAGATTATTTTGTGTCAGAATATGCCAAGGGCAGAACGCCTAACCCGTGCATCTATTGTAATAGCAAGATCAAGTTTGGATATCTTATTAAAAAAGCCAGGGAGCTTGGCGCGGAAAAGATCGCTACAGGACATTATGCCAGGATAATAGAAAAAGATGGTAGACATTATCTTGCCGAGGCGGAGAATCAAACGCGTGACCAGTCATATTTTTTATACGACATACCCAAAGAGGAACTTTCCTTTATAGATTTCCCTCTGGGAGAATATGGGAAAGAAGAAGTGCGTAAGATAGCTATGGAGCAGGGGTTTATGTCGGCAGCACGTCCCGCCAGTCAGGATATATGTTTCGCAGACTCCAGCGGGGATTACAGAAAATATCTTGGAAAAAATAATGCCGGAATATTCTCCGAGGGTGATATTCTTGACGTAGAAGGCAATGTAATCGGCAGGCATAAGGGAATAGCCGCATACACCATAGGGCAGAGACACGGTATTGGTGTGACAATTCCCGGTGGCCCCAGTTATGTGATAAAGATCGATCCGGAGAACAATTCAATAGTAGTGGGGAAGAAAGAGCACGCGATGAATCGGAAGATACGTGTGGCGGGGTTTAACTGGCTCTCGATAGACAAACTTGATAAACCTATGGAACTTGAAGCAAGGCTAAGGTATAACGGCAAGAGATCTGGGGCAGTTATCACTCCGACAGGCGATGATGAAGCGATAGTCGAGTTAGAGGAGAGGCACTTTGCGGCAACGCCGGGCCAGGCGGCAGTTTTCTATGATGGAGATATTGTTGTCGGCGGCGGTTGGATTGAAGAAGTAATTGAATAGGAGAGTAAGCATGAGAGGTAATAAGTTTCGTTTAACGGTCGCAATATTTTGCATCATGTCATTGTTTGTTTCCGGGTGTTCCTCTATGTCGGCAAAACAGACGCAAGATTATTTTGCCAACCTGTACAAGCGCATACAATACAGGCAGGAAGGGAACTTCCGGGTTATAGACATTTATTATGCTACAAGCCGCAAAGTAGAAGAGAAAGAAGATTCCGCGCCAAAATATCTTCCAAAGATGGGGGAGGTTTTAACCGGCGGAATGATCGAGGTAAAGATCGATCCGAAGATAACAATAGGAAAGATGCTTCCCAAGAGATTCGAAAGAAAAGGGGAGATAGGGATACAGAAAATAGATACTCTCGATGAGGATGCCCTTATAGAAGATCTGAAGAAAGTGGTAAGCAAGTCACCGCATAAATCACTCATGGTTCTGGTCATGGGTTTTAAGGACGATTTTTCTTCGGTTGCCATTGAATCGGCATATTCGGCATATATGCTCGACGTGAATACTCCTGTACTTCTTTTTGACTGGCCGGGGGACCAGCCGGTTTCAATAGGAGGGTACAAAAGAGCCCAGAAATATGCTAAAGAGTCAGGTCCGTATCTCGGGAAGCTTTTGGCAAGAGTGATACGCGAGGTAAAACCTGAGAGGCTCTGGATCCAGTCAGCCAGCCTTGGATGCCAGGTTGTGTGTTCCGCGTTTGAAGATATGTATAACCACGCAGACCTTGCCGACCCACAGACAGAGATATCGCATGTTTTTATGGCTGCACCGGATGTTTCCGAAGATGAATTCGATATGGGGTTCAAGGACCAGATAGGTGCGCTTTCTGACGGCCTTACCACATACGTGGCGTCAAATGACGGGGCGCTTTTAATGGCCGGAATATTGAATCAGGATAAACGTCTCGGGCTGCAGTATATGAGAGACGAACAGGAACAGACCGAGGAGGCCAGGGATATACTGTATCTTAAGTCCCTGTATCCTGAAAAAATTTCATTAATAGATGTAACTCCGATAAATAAAGCCAGCTACGGCCATGGCTATTATCTTGAAGATCCGCAATATTTTGACGATGTATTCATCAGGCTTTTCACAAAACGTCCCCATGCCAACAGGAATGTATATCTTGTTAAAGCCAAGGACGGCACCGATTATTGGATATTAAAGTAATCCAGCACTCATTTTATATTGTAAGTTTTTGCGAGATTAACCGGTAACGACGATGTTCATAACTTATCTATAACAGATCTTTGTACAACAAATAGTGAAATATCTGAACATGCCGACATGGAGCATGTATAGGCAGGTTGGAGAATATTCTGCCTGGGGGAGAGTTCCCGTGTTGACTTTAAAAATAAAGTTTGCTACCCTAAATACAATATGTATTCCTCACACCGAAAAAAGATAGCATTTGTTCTTCTAGCGGTAATGTCGCTTTTTCTTTTTTATTCTTTTTTCTCATCTTTTCTACACGACCATTCATACGACCATACAAACCACGAAGGGTGTTCTGCGTGCGTCTGGAGTATAGCAGCATATGCTGCGGAAGTTCAGGTTCTTCTCATAATCATTCTTACAATGATATCTGTGTATGTAGTTTTAGTCAGCTCGGAATATCATCTTTCTGTGAGATTCTTTAACATTTCCCCACGTTCTCCGCCACTAGTATAAATCTATACGAGCTTTAACTTAAGATTTATTCATTGTTACTAGGGGAGGATGTTATGCGCAAGAAGTACATAATTGTTACACTTTTAATTATATTTATCTCTCGGTCTGCTTTTGCTCAAGAAGCGGTAATGCAGGCGCAGATAGATGAGCTAAAGATGCAGCTAGGGGAGCTGTCGTCTCATTACGAAAGAAAAATAGACAGACTGGAAGCCAGGCTTGTTTTACTTGAAGGTGGTTATCCAAAAGAGCATCTGGACCAGGAGCCTGAAGAGGATGCTCATGAGGACCCGTCTCACCACCATATTCATGGCATCCTGGGGGATAAAGTAAGCGTTGTTGGTGCTATGGACGGAAGGTTTGTTAATGCTGAAGGCAGCAAAAATATGCTTTTTATGCATGAAGCAAAGATAGGTGCCCAGGCCCAGATAACTGACTGGCTTTTCGGGTATCTTACACTCACCAAACATCACTCTGAAGACGTTCATATAGAAGAAGCCTATGCAATCCTGACTTTTGATGAATTGAACCTGTCGGTGAAGCCAGGCAAATTCTTTGTTGATTTCGGACCGGAGAACCTTGCTCATTTTTTTGATAGAAGAACTATAACGCTTTCAGCTATGCATGAGGGAATGTTCGGTGCCGAACCGTGGTCGGATACGGGACTCCAGGTAAACTGGAAAATACCTGTAGATTTTTATTCAAACATAAGTGTTGCTGTTGTAACCGGGGATAATGCATCAAGTTTTGGTGATGGGGTGAATGAAATTTCCAATAACAACCTGCCTGTTAGCATGCACTGGACGAATGCTTTCACCGGTGATTGGGGGCATCTGCGCACAGGGAATTCATTTGCATGGGGTCAGTGGGATAGAGATGATACGTATAACACGGCTCTTGTAGGGGTAGATGCCTACTACAAGCTTGGCAATTTTGATGCTCAGGCTGAATTTATCTACCGGTGGAAGGAGCTTCCCGGAGTGAAAGAACCAAATGCATATGGATATTACACCTGGGGTGCATATACAATTCCCATGGATTATAAGTATCTGAAGGGGATAGAGTTTTTAGTCGGGTTTGGACAATACCTGCCCGATACAACTGATCGGGAAACAAGAGTTACACCTCAGGTAAGCCTGTTCTTCAATGAATTTGCTAAACTAAGAGCAACGTATGAAGTGAGAGATCAATATCCTAAGGATAATAAAGATAATCGCTTTATTACACAGTTTGCGTTGGCTTTCTAATGAGGCATGTTAACAAGGTCCCCGGAGCACGCTACCATTTTTCAATAAAAAAAGGAGCCCTTATGAGGCTCCTTTTTAAATATTGGTAGCGGGGGTCGGGATCGAACCGACGACAACACGGGTATGAGCCGTGCGCTCTAACCATCTGAGCTACCCCGCCATAAAGAACAAATCGAGTGTCAATTATATGTTAATCCTACCTGTTTGTCAATATCCGTGGGGCAGGTTTAGGTGATCGTAGGAACCTCAAAAGATAGGGGCCGGACACCGTGTGCGCCATCAAGGCGATATGGAAGGTGCCTCGAGCCGAAGGAGAGAGATACCGAGCCCGAAGGGCGAAGGAACCCGGAGCCCGTGGTCAGCGGAGCTGACCGGCAATCATTGATTGCAGTATGCCCGTTGGAATGGTTGCCAGGCAATATTTTAAGGGGAGTCTGTCCGAGGCCTCCTTAAAATATTGGTAGCGGGGCCCGGAAAAGGTGTTGTTTTCTGAAGGTAAAAGGGGTATGATATAGAGGTTCTATTCTGATATAACTATTATAACCGCTATAGAAATGAAAAAAGTATTATATATACTAAGCGTTGTTCTTCTTGTTTTTCTGGCTATGCCCAAGTGTTGGGCCACTGTCAGCTGCGCTCGGTATGTTGGAACATATATTCCCAAGGTACGGATGATAGCCCCTGCGGGCGATATAGTAGATCTTTCCGGAAAGAAGTCGCTTGATTTTAAGTGGAGTCCGCATGAGGGCAGGCGATTCGGCAGAAAATACTACGACTTTCGTATATACGAAGGGACCCAGGCATTGGGGCCATACCTTGTTTATAAAGACAGGGTGTCCCCTGAAGATTGGACCTTATCTTTAGATTCCGGTATGTTCAAGGACGGAGGAGTTTATACCTGGACCATGCGTCAGGTTTATCGTTCTCGCGGGAAAAGTAATAGAAGTTATAGTACATTCAAAGTGATCAACAAAGTAAATGGAGGAGTGTAATGGATGATTTTAGAACCCCTGAAGATCTTTTTAAGGATCAGAGGGAAAAAATGAAGAATCTCAGCAAGAGCTATGCCAAGTTCATACCTGTGGTTATTTTCATTTTTTTAGCGATCTTTGCTGTGCAAAGTTCGATTTATTCTATCGGACCTGATGAAGTTGGCGTCGTGCAGCGGTTTGGTAAGTATGTTTACACGACTGAACCCGGTTTGCACTTTAAGCTTCCTTTCGGGGTAGAAAAGGTGACTCCGATAAAGGTCAAGAAGATCTTTAAGGAAGAGTTCGGGTTTCGTACCACTAGTGCAGGTGTGAGAAGTGTTTACGCCTCCAAGCAGTATTTTGAGGAATCCATAATGCTTACAGGCGATCTGAACATTCTTGATGTCAGGTGGATTGTACAGTTCAAAATAAGCGATCCTGTCAAACTGCTTTTCAATACACGTAACCCCCAGGCAAATGTCAGGGATCTTTCAGAAGTTGTTATGCGTCGTTTGTGTGGTGACTATTCCGTCGACGAAGTTCTTACCACAAAAAGGGAAGAGATCGCTATCCAGGCTAAGCAAGACCTGCAGCAGCTTCTTGATAAGTACCAGACGGGTATTGATGTCGTTACGGTCAAGCTTTTGGATGTTAACCCTCCTGACGCTGTAAAGCCCGCGTTCAACGAGGTGAATGAAGCTAAGCAGGAAAGAGAAAAAATGATAAACCAGGCATGGGAAGAATATAACAAGGCGGTTCCGCGTGCCAGAGGTGAAGCGATCCGAACTGTGAGCATTGCTGAAGGGTATCAGCTTGACAGGGTTAACAGGGCGAAAGGTGAAGCGGAAAGGTTTCTGGTCACCTGGGAGCAATATAAGAAAGCTCCGGACGTTACAAGAAAAAGAATGTATCTAGAGACTATGACAGAAGTTCTTCCTAAGGCAGATAAAAAATATATCATAGACCCTCAGCAGAATTCAATACTGCCTTTATTACAGCTCTCCCAGGAAGGAGGAAAAGAATAATGATACTTAAAAACGTAATTAATATTGTTTTGGCCGTAGCCATTGTAGTTACAGTAACGGTTGTTACAGGTGCGGTGTATGTTGTGCCTGAGGCAAAGCAGGTGGTTATAACACAGTTCGGCAAACCCGTGAGCGGTACTATTACAGCGCCGGGCTTGCATTTTAAGGTGCCATTCGTACAGGTAGCGCACTATTTTGACAAAAGACTCCTTGAGTGGGACGGAGATCCGAACCAGATACCGACCAGGGATAAAAAATATATCTGGGTCGATGCGATCGCCAGATGGAAAATAAGCGACGCTCTTAAATTCTTGCAGTCAGTAGGTTCGGAACGCGGAGCACAGGCAAGGCTCGATGACATAATCAATTCCGCGTCAAGGGACGTAGTCACCAGTCATGTGTTGGTCGAGACCATCAGGGACTCGAACCGTATTCTCGAGGATACATCGAAAGTCAGTGACATGGCTATTGCCGAGGAGGCTCTTGAGAAGGTTAATTACGGAAGACATGAACTTGAAGCCAAGATACTCGAAAGGGCCAAGGTTCTGGCGCCTCAATATGGGATAGACCTTGTTGACGTGAGGATAAAGCGGATCAACTATGTCGAAGAGGTAAGGGAGAAGGTTTATGACAGGATGATCTCCGAAAGAAAAAGAGCCGCTGAGCAATATCGTTCAGAAGGTCAGGGTAAAAGCGCGGAGATCAAGGGTGAGAAGGAGAAAGAGCTTAAGCGCATAACTTCCGGCGCTTATCGGAAGGCACAGAAGATCAGGGGTGACGCCGATGCTGAAGCAATTTCAGTATATGCGGCCTCTTATAATAATGACCCCGACTTTTATGCGTTCACAAAAACACTGGAAACGTATGAGAGTACTGTAGGCCCAGGATCTACGATCATTCTCACTACGGACAGCGATTATTACAAATACTTGAAGAGACAGAAGTAGGGAGGCTGAAATGGCGAAAAAAGAGGTAGAACTAAAAAAAGTTCCGATGGAGCAGGTGAAGGCTTTTAAGATAAAGAACCGTAAAGGATACGCGGTTATCTGTAAAGACAATCTTACAGAAGGAAGCACTAAGAACCAGGCCATTGAACGTATGAACAAAGCTTTAAAAAGAATGGGATACGTTATTTGACGAACGCCATCATTTCAATAGCGGCATTTATTGTGGTCATCGTGGTCCATGAGCTTTCTCATGGACTCGCGGCCTATTGGATGGGGGACAATACTGCGAAGGATGCGGGACGTCTCACTTTAAATCCGCTTGCACACGCGGATCCCGTGGGATCGATACTGTTGCCGTTCCTGCTTGTCATCTCCAGTTCTCCTGTTATTTTCGGATGGGCAAAACCGGTTCCTATCAATCCGCTCAATTTTAAGAGTCCCCGGAAAGGATTGTTTATCACGAGTTTGGCGGGACCCGGTTCAAACTTTGTTCTTGCCGCGGTTTTCGCGCTTATCTTTAAAACAGGCATTTTCGCGCCGCATTCGATCATGTGGAAGTTCCTTTTGTCAGGGGTTATGGTAAGCCTTGTCCTCGGGGTTTTTAATCTTGTTCCGATACCTCCTCTTGATGGGTCGAATATCGTTCTGGCGGTTCTTCCTAAAAAGATGATGCGATATTATGCAATGCTTGAGAGGTATGGCTTTATTATACTTATTGCCATGCTGTATCTGGGGCTGCTGAATAAAGTAATATTTCCTTTTGTTTCGTTTTTCTCAAAAATATTATTGGGGTAGAAGATGGAAAAAATTCATATTGGTATACTCGGAATGACGGCAGGGTTCTTGACTACTATGTCGTTTATCCCGCAGGTGTTAAAGATACTACGGACCAAACACACAAAAGATATATCTCTCGGCATGTATACGATACTTTTAGTAGGTGTTGCTTTGTGGCTGGTATATGGCATATATTTGGAAGAATTTCCTCTAATACTCTTCAATATTATAACGTTAATTTTGTGTTCTTTTGTTCTATTCATGAAGCTTAAATATAAGTAAGGGTAGCAATATGGCTGCTATAGAGATAACGATATTAGGCACTACAGCGGGTGTTCCTACAAGGGAAAGAGCTCATGCGGCGTTCTATGTGCGGTATGAAGACAAAGAAGAAAGCTGTCTCCTTTTTGATTGCGGAGAGAATGCCCAGAGACAGATGCTTCTAGCCGGGATCAATCCAATGAAGATAGATAATGTGTTTCTTACCCACTGGCACGGGGATCATTCGCTCGGACTTCCGGGACTTGTTGACACAATGAGTTTTGAGGAAAGGTCCAGGCCTTTGACGGTGTGTGCGCCTGAGGCCTCAAGAATAAAGAAATGTCTGGCTATATGTTACTCCATCAACAGGTTTAAAGTAATATCAAAGAACGTCCCCTCAAAGGGCTCCAAAATAACTACGCTGCTGGACAACAAGAGGTTCAAGATCATTTCGGTGCCTGTTAAACACGGCGTGCCGTCGGTGTGTTATTCTTTGGTGGAAAAAGATAGGGTGAAGATAGATAAGGAAAAGGCCTTGGCGGCGGGGTTGCCCGAAAAGGCTGAGGTATATCACGAGCTAAAGGATAAAGGTTCCGTGTCCTTCGAAGGGAAAAAGATATTCTTAAAAGATGTTTCCAGTGTCACAAAAGGAAGAAAAGTGGTTTACTCCGGGGACACCGAGATATGTGATAACCTCAGGAAGATGGCCTACGAATGCGATCTGCTTATACAGGACTGCACCTACATGGATGAAGATGCGCAGGGCGGCAAATACCAGCACGCATCGCTTTTGGAGGTTGCAGAAATGGCTCGCACTGAGGGAGTGAAAAGGGTAATTCTCACTCATATCGGAAGAAAATACCAGGATGTTGAAGAACTTAGAAAGCTGGCCGGCAAGTTCCCGAACTTCGAGGTCGCGGAAGATTTTATGGTGGTTAGGGTTTAGCTGTAAGCTGTAAGCTGTAAGCTATCAGCTGTAAGTTTTGGGGATTGCTTCGTCGGCCGCTGGC
>CAYWDJ010000046.1:0-10587 GCA_964457005.1 uncultured Planctomycetia bacterium | reverse complement strand
ATGGATTTAAATGCTTGAGAAATATAAGCGTAGAGGAAGTCTTTGAAGCTGTGAAAGGCGTTATTCTACAAAATAAAAGATGAAGAAGATACTAGTTGCTAATATATTCGGTATAGGCGATGTGCTTTTTACGACGCCGCTAATATCCAATCTCAAAAAAGATCTTGGGGATCTTGAGGTGGGATATCTTTGTAATGACCGTACAAAGGATGTCTTGGAATATAGCCCGGACATAGAGAAGGTCTTTGTTTATGAAAAAGATCATTTTGTACGCTTGCAGAAAGAGTCACGCTTTAAGAGCATAAAAGAGATGTTTTCCCTTGTCAACGCAATAAGAAAAGAAAAGTATGATGCTGTGTTCGATTTTACTTTGTCCCGTAAATTTGGTTTTATATTTTTATTATGCGGTATATCCAAACGCATAGGACTTGATTATAAGAAGAGGGGTATGTTCCTTACCCGGAAGCTGCCGCTTACAGGGTTTGAGAAGAGGCATGTTGTGGACCATTACCTGGACTTGTTAGAGCTCCTGGGTACGACGAGCGAGCTAAAGGACATGTCTTTAGTTCCGGACAAAGGGGCTGTGAAGTGGGCAGATGAGTATCTGCTCGAAAAAGGCGTCAACAGGAGAAGGCTGGTAGCGGTGATCCCCGGTGGAGGCGCAAGTTGGGGCGGTGATGCGTTCAGGAAGAGATGGACGCCCGGTGGTTTCGCAAAAGTGGCCGACAGCCTGCAAAAGAAGGGATACGATATAGCTATACTGGGAGATAAGTCCGAGAGAGACCTCTGCACGCAAGTCGCTGACATGATGGAAAACCCCTGTTCTCTAGTGGAGACCGGACTTGATCTTAAGAGATATATAGCGGTTCTTTCAAAGTGCGAGTTGGTTATTTGTAATGACGGAGGGCCTTTGCATATAGCGGTCGCGTTGGGAACACATACTGTCTCGATCTTCGGACCCGTTGATGATAACGTGTACGGTCCGTATCCAAAAAGCGACAGGCACAGGGTTGTAAAAGCGCTTGAGCTCCCCTGCAGGCCATGCTATAACCGCTTCAAACTTTCAGAATGTGACAAAAATATGGAATGTCTCTTGGGGCTTACGCCAGAGATAGTAACGCTGGCTTGTGTAGAATTGTTGGAGAAGCTTTAAGCTATAAGCTGTAAGCTATAGTGGCTGAGTAGACTAAATTAGGAGAAGTATGACTAAAACACCTGTAAGTGTAGTGATAATAACTTTCAATGAAGAAAGAAATCTTAAAGAATGTCTTGATTCAGTGACGTGGGCTGATGAAATCATCATCGTTGACGATGAGAGTACCGATACGACGAGGGAAATAGCTAAGGAATATACTGATAAGATTTTCGTCAGAAAGATGGAGAATGAGGGACGACACAGGAATTGGGCATATCAGCAGGCAAAGAATGATTGGGTGCTCAGCCTGGACGCCGATGAAAGAGTTATGCCTGAACTGGCGATAGAGGTAGATGAACTATTAAAAGGATCTCCCGAATATAAGGCATATACTATTCCCAGAAGAAATCATATAGGGAAATACTGGCTGAGGCATGGAGGAGAATATCCTGCCGCGCAGCTGCGTCTGTTTCTGAAAGATGAATTTAAGTATGAAGAAGCTGAGGTCCATCCCAGGGCATTTCTTGACGGAGACTGCGGGCACTTAACGACAGACATGATTCACTATTCGCATGACGATTTCAGCGATTATGTAAGAAGTCTTGATAGCCATACTACTCTTGAAGCCAGGAAATGGTACATTACAGACAGAAAGATGAAGTTGTGGAAGGCTATTTGGCGAACCCTGGACAGGTGTTTTTACAGGCGTTTATGGAGGAAAAAGGCGTATAAAGACGGGGTGTATGGCCTGACCGTGGCAGTTTTCAGCGGGCTATACCAGATTATAAGCTGGGTGAAGTGCTGGGAATATTCTCATCCCGAGATCAAAGAAGTGTCGAAGTGCAAAGGAATAGGTCTTTCTGATGTTCAGTCAAACCAGAATCGCAAAAAGCTGTCAGTCGTTATGATAACAAAGAATGCCGCGGACAAAATAAGAAATTGTTTTGAATCTATTAAATGGGTGGATGAGATAATTATTGTTGATGGGGGCTCCACTGACGGAACTTTAGATATCGTGAGAGAATATACAGATAAGATAATCGACAGTAAATTTGACGGTTTTGATAAAGAAAGAAATAAAGGTGCTGACGCCGCCACCGGTGATTGGGTGCTTGAGCTTGACGCTGACGAAGTCGTTACTGATGCATTCCGAAAGAGGCTGACCTCTCTTCTTGAAGGCAATGATGACGGATGTGTTAGTTTTAAGTTCAGGCGAAAGAATATCTTTCTGGGGAGACCTATGATGCATGGAGGATGGTATCATTATTCGGCCCATATGTTCAGAAAAGGTTCTGCGTACTATGAGGGAGATATACATGAGAAGCTTATCGTCGATGGAAAACAGGGCACGATGGAGGAAGGGGTGGAACATTATCCGTTTTTCTCTCTAAGCGAATTTATTAAAAGGCAGAACAGGTATACGACCCTGCAGGCAAATGAAATGTTGAAGAATGATCCGAATGTTCCGGAAAAAGATATCATGTTCAATCTGAAAGTAAAACCACGAAAACTTTTCCGGAAGATGTATGTCAAAAAGGGTGGATTCCGTGAAGGAATGCATGGACTTGTGTTCTCGGTACTTTTTGCCTGGGTGCATTATTTAAAATGGGTTAAGTATTGGGAACTCAGGTTTGGAGCGACACGATGAAGAAGTGCGATATAGTCCTTTTAAGCTACGAAAACCCGGATCTTCTAAAACGATGCGTGGAGAGTGTTCTTAAATTTACGCGGGTAAATTCAAAGCTGATTATAGTTGATAATGCCAGTAAGGATCCGGCAGTTGCCGCATATATTGAGGGTGTTCATGGTAATGATACGGTACATATCGAGAAAGTATTAAGTGACGAGAATGAAGGGTTTGCCAAGGGTACGAACAAGGGAATGCGTCTTTCGGATGCGGAGTATGTGTGTTTGCTTAACAATGATTGTGAGGTAACGGAGGGCTGGTTGGGCGAGATGATATCTATAGCCGAAAAGAGCGAAAAGATCGGTATAGTTAACCCCCAGAGCAATACTTTTGGGTCAACGCCTCCGGATGGGGTTACCATAAATGATCACGCACAGAGTTTAAAGCGCGATAAAAAAGGATGTTATGTCGAACTTGGACATGCCATTGGATTTGCCTGTCTCATAAAAAGAGAAGTGATAGACAGGATAGGACATCTTGACGAGGCCTATGAAGGCGTGTGTTATGAGGATACCGATTATTCAAACCAGGCACAGGAAAGAGGGTACTTTCCTGTTATGGCCGAAGGCGCGTATGTTTATCATGTAGAACAGGCCTCAAGACGGTCGTTAAAAGGTAAAAAGGAAATATACAGAAAGAATCGGGAAATATATGAGAAAAAGTGGGGCAAACTTTTAAGGGTATTGTTCGTTCCCGGTCCGGTTGACGGCAAGCATGGATTTTATGAATTGTATGAGATGTCAAAAGGTTTGGCCAGACAAAGGGCATTTGTGGATATGTGGACAACCGATGATATGCGCGGAGACATAGATCTTGCAAGCAGCGGTGTTATGAGGCATGCCGATGTGGGTATTAAGTTTTTCCGAAAAGAGGCATTATCTTATAATATTTTATGGAAGGTTCTGACGAAAAAGAAAAAGTACGATGCCGTTATAATAAATGAAGGCTCGTTATCGTCCATCCTGAAGGCTCTTAATCCTTTGCATAAAGCCCATATATTTCCAAGGGAGAAGACCTTTCTTATGACACCGGATGGAGAGTATTTCGATCTTAAGAGACCGTATTACTTGGCAAAGGAGCTGAGAAAAGGGGAATGAAGATATTTTTGAAAAAAGAGATAGTTTTAAAGATCATTCTTATTGTATGGATAGTCCTGTGGGTTGTTTTTCTCCTCAGGGAAGAAAAGGACGATCAGTACAAACAGCTGTTTAAGCTATACGGGGCCAACGATGAAGGTAAGACCCAAGAAGTAATGGGAGACGAACTGTTCGAGTTCTTCTCTTTCGCGCGCGCAAATTTACCGGAAGGTGCTGAGTATCGATTCCAAGGATTTGAACGGTTTTCCATAGCCGAGGTTAGAGGCCGTTATTATCTGTGGCCCGCAAAAGGCACGAGTGAGACACCTGAATATATACTTGTTTACAGCAGCCCCGGATACGCTGTGCCGGGCTATCGCGTTCACGCAAGACTATCAGATACTAAATTTATCTTAAGGAAAGACTAATGCAATTTATTATTTCACTGGTATCATTTGAGGTTATAGGTATATGTGTTCTTTTTTTCTTAAGCTCAAAGAAAGAAGAGAAGTATAGCCTTTCAGAATTTTTCTCTCTGGCGTTTTTGATCGGCATAGGCATAGCTTCTATTATTCTTTTTGTTTTGTCTCTCGCGGGATTGAGTTTTACTTTGTCAAATATATGCATATCGATATTTGCCCTGGTCTTTGTTTCTTTTTTAATATGTGTCGCGAGGAGGGGAACCGATTTTCAGCTTATAAAGCTGGAAAGCCCCAAGAGTTTGAAGTTTATTGAAATGTTCTTTCTGGGAGCTATTGTAGTCCAAATTATATGGCTGATTCTCATGGTAATCCCCATGCCGGTAAACTCCCATGACGCGGTAGCCAATTTTGCCCTCAAAGCGAAGATGTTCCATTTTGCTAACGGTATCCCCGCCGGTTTTTTCCAGTTCCCGGAAGAGGTAGTGGCTCATCCGGATTATCCGATGTTGCTTCCGCTGGCAATGACATGGATATACGAGTTTACCGGGTTTAATGATCTAGTTATAAATATGATAATGCCATGTTTTTTTGTAGCCTTCCTGGTGCTTTTTTATTCGCTTATGCTAAAACTTTTTAACAGGGCCTACGCATTGTTGCTGACGTTTGTCCTGGCGACGATCCCTCAGGTGGGCAATTATGCCACCATCCTGTATGCTGACCTTCTTTTTGCGGTTTATTTATCAGTTTCGTTTGCCTATTTATTCCTGTATTTTAAGAGGCAAGAGGTCAGGTTCTGTTTGTTGTCCGTCCTTATGCTGGGTTTCGCCGTTTTGACCAAGAACGAGGCTATAGTTTTTGTGGCTGCCTACGCATTGGTCATTATTTTAAGGGCGGTTAAGGAAAAAGATGTAAGATTGCCGCATGCCATAGGCGGTATAGCTCTCTTTGCCTTGATATGCGTGCCCTGGTATTATGTAAAGGCCACCAGCAGTATAGGCAATAGCGACATTGATTTTGCTGCGCTGTCTTTCAGCAGGGTTATGCAGAACGTAAGTGGTCTGCCCGAATTTTTCGATTTATTCCAGCAGCAGATCTTTGGTCCCAAGAAATGGAATATTTTCTGGATAATGCTTATAACGGCAATGATCTGGAGACGAAAAAAGCTTTTGACGGGGAATAACTTCTATTTAACCGTCTTTTTCAGTATAACTGTGTTGGGATATTTCGCCGCGTATATGGTTACGACGGGAGAGAACCTGTATTTCTACGCAAATACTACACTGTCGAGGTTCATGATACATTTTGCGCCTGTGGCACTTCTCCTTATGGCGGTTATTTCTAAAGATGATGTGTATGAGCTGGAAAGTTTTAAATAGGAATAAAAAAGAGACAGTTTAATTACATAATTCAGGGACGTTCCATTTCCTCCAGCGGGAAATGTTACTCGACTGCTCCCTCGCAATTTTTAAGGCTGTTGGCCTTAAAAAAACGAGCTTGCTCAGTCGCAGACGCCCTTCACCATGCAATCAAACTATTTAAGAACTGTTAGGGGTTAGTAATGAATAGGTATATATATCTTGATAGAGACGGGGTTATTAATGTTGACGGTGTCGGCAGGACCGAGACCGGTTATGTCATGAAGTGGGAAAACTTTGAGTTTGCCCCGGGTGCGCTGGAGGGCATGAAAATGTTTGGTGATGCCGGGTATGAGATAGTAGTTTTATCCAATCAGCAGTGTGTCGGGAAAGGCTACTGTACAGAAGAAGAACTTGAAGCCCTGTCAGAAAAAATGTCTGAAGAGATAGAAGCTCATGGAGGCAAGATGGCGGGTGTATATTGCTGCCCTCATCTTAAAACTGAAGGCTGTGAATGCAGGAAACCAAAACCGGGTCTTTTTGAAGAAGCTATGGAAGACCTTGGTATCGAAAATTTTGAGAGCGGGTTCTATGTCGGCGATACTGAAAGAGACATCGCGGCGGGGAAAGCAGCAGGGCTAAAAACCATACTTATTTTAACTGGTAAAGCCAAAAAAGAAGATATTGAAAACTGGACAAGCATCCCGGATCATGTGTGTGCCAATATGGTAGAGGTTGCGGAACTGGTGATAGGGGGAAAATGAAGAAAATAGTCATACTGTATTCAACGGGCGGTATGGGGCACAAGAAAGCGGCTTTTGCTGTCTTGGATGCCTTTAAACGGAAACAGGCAGACGTAGAAGTAGAAATAATAGATGTTCTTGATTACGGTAACAAGATGTACCACTTCATATATAAGGACCTATATGTTTACCTTATGACAAAGGGAAGAGGCCTGTGGGGTTTTATGTATGATTTTACGAATATACCTTTTATTGATCGTATAACTCGCCGCGGGCGGGGTAATCTGGATTATAAAAGCCTCGATGGTCTGGGAAGGGATCTCAGAAAGAAAGCTCCGGATGCCATAATCGCTACCCATTTTCTTCTCCCGAGTATCGCGGGTATATTGAAGAAGGATCTTAAGCTTAAAGCTAAGCTGTATGCTGTTGTAACGGATTACGGCCCCCACAGTTACTGGCTGTCTGATTATATAGACAACTTTTTCGTCGGTTCTGATTCTGTAGCTCTTGAGATGGACAAAAGGGGTGTCCCCTTGGACATAGTTAAGGTTTCAGGCATACCGACCGGCGCGGGATTCAGCGTTGATTTTGATAAGGAACATTTGCGCGGCTTATACAATCTTGATCCGTCTAGAAAAACAGTTTTTATGATGAGCGGCGGATTTGGTGTGGGACCTATGTAAAAGATGCTTATGGCCATGAATGCGTGTTCTTCTAACATACAGGTGATAACGGTTTGCGGACACAATAAAAAGATATTTGATGATATAGAACAGATAAGGAAGAAGCTGAAGTATCCTGTCCTTCTTTTTGGCTTTACGGATAAAGTTGCTGAGTTAATGGCAGTTTCAGATGTAATGATAACCAAGGCCGGAGGTATAAGCAGTACCGAGGCTTTGGATTCAAAGCTTCCCATGATACTGTTTGGTTCCGTTCCGGGGCAGGAAACCTGGAATGAAAAAATGCTTATGGAGTCTGGAGCCGCGCTTAAAGCGAGAAAGGTATCCGAGATACCGGCGCTGGTCGACAAAATACTTCTTTCTGAAGATGTATCTGCAGGTATTAAGACAGCTATTAACGGAATTAGAAAGCCGCATGCGGCGGATACAATAGTGGACACTGTGCTTCGGGATATTGGAGGGAAATAGTGAATGATCTCACACAAAGTTTCAGGCAGCTTATGGAGTCGGAAAAACTGGCTGGCGTAAGTGAAATGCATGTTGCAAATGAAAAATTAAAAATTCAAAATCCAGAAATGAAAATTCAGGATGAGAAGTTTGAGAAAGCAGAGGGTGAAATGAGCTTAAAAGATTTTGAGAAAGAAATATGTCTCTGCCAGAAGTGTGAACTTGGCCAGACGCGAACTAATTTTGTTTTTGGAGAGACCAATCCGAATGCTGATCTCATGTTCGTCGGAGAAGCGCCGGGCGCGGATGAAGATAAGCAGGGCAGGCCTTTTATCGGAAGGGCGGGCCAGCTGCTTACAAAAATCATTGAGTCAATAGGCATCAAAAGGGAAGATGTTTTTATCGCTAACATACTGAAATGCAGGCCTCCAGGGAACAGAAATCCTCTTCCCGAAGAGATAGCGTTATGCTCACCATACTTATTGAGGCAAATAGATATCATCAAGCCGAAAGTTATATGTGCGCTGGGCAAGTTTGCAGCACAGACACTTCTCGATACAGAGACGCCTATCAGCAAACTGCGGGGTAATTTTCACGATTACCATGGGGTTAAACTAATGCCCACATATCATCCGGCATATCTTTTGAGGAATTCGATCGGGAAGAAAGATGTCTGGGAAGACATGAAGATGATAGCAACGGAGTTGGGGCTAAAGATCCCGGAGAGAAAAGATGACTAAATTTCTGAGTCTTATAGTTGGAGGGGCGATAGGGACGGTCCTGAGATATCTTATGTCGGGATGGACATATAGGATAGCCGGAACCAGTTTTCCGCATGGAACGTTCCTGGTTAACGTGACGGGGTGTTTTATTATAGGATTCTTAGTGTCTGTTACCGAGAAAAAATTCCTTTTAAGCCCGAACACGCGGCTTCTTCTTATGGTCGGTTTTTGCGGAGCATTTACGACCTTTTCGACATTTATTATGGAGACGTCGCATCTTATAAAAGATGGGGAGACGCTAAGGGCTTTTGTGAATGTGATAGTAAGTGTAATAATTGGTTTCGGTCTTTTTAGAACAGGGGTTCTTCTTGGGGATTTACTGTAACGAATATAACAAATGTATTCGTCAATTTCTACCAGGGACGGACAAAATAATGATCGAGAACTTGTCGGATAGCGTATATAAGGTGTCTCTGTGCGAAATAAAAAAATGTCATCCCGGACAGCCGAAGGCTGAGCCGGGATCACATGAAAGCAATAATATTTTTATTGCCTTCCCGCTTTCGCGGGGATGACATATTCAATAAATACAACGAAAGGATACTTATGAAAATACCTGAAGATGGTAAGCTGTTAAGGATCTTTATTGGTGAACAGGATAAATGGCAGGGCAAGCCTTTATGCGATGAGATAATATTTTTGGCACGCCGAAAGGGTATGGCCGGAGCTACCGCTATAAAAGGGTTTATGGGGTATGGATGCAAAAGCCATATGCATACGGCGAAGCTTCTAAGGCTGTCAGAGGATCTGCCGATAATAATCGAGATAGTTGATTCAGAAGAGAAAATAAATGAATTCCTTCCTCTCATAGATGAGATGGTGAAAGAGGGCCTTATCACTCTTGAGAAAGCCAATATTGTAATGTATCGAGCCGCTAGTTAATAGAAAGGATTAGCCGTAAGCTATAAGTTTTAAGCTATAAAAAAAGACTTAAAGCTTACAGCTTATAGCTTATAGCTAAATTATGAAGTATGTTGAAGTAGTTACAAGCCTGCCTATAGACAGGACATTCCAATACGCAGTTACGGGAAACGAGCAGTATCCCCCGGAAGTCGGGAAAAGGGTGCAAATACCTTTTCGCAATATGAAGCGTATAGGGTATATAGTGAAGATAGAGGATACTCCGGTTGTAGCGGATCCGCGTCCCGTCCTTGATATAATAGACGAGCATCCCATATTCACCGCTGAAATGATAGAACTTGCCGATTGGATAAAGAATAATTATCTTTGCTCGTGGGGAGAAGCGCTTGAAGCTATGATACCCAGCGCTCTCAAACACGGTAAGGTGAAGATGGAGCCGCGTATTGACGAACTTGAAAGAGATGTCACGCCAACCGAACCGCATATTCCCAACCCTGAACAGGCCGAAGTGCTAAAAGAAGTAATGGATTGCCTGAAAAAAGAAATACATAAAGTTTTTCTCCTGCATGGCGTTACCGGAAGCGGTAAGACCGAGATCTATCTTCAGGCGATGGAGAGGGTCCTTCAAATGGGGAAGTCAGGCGTGATA
This sequence comes from uncultured Planctomycetia bacterium, assembly GCA_964457005.1. Lineage (GTDB taxonomy): Bacteria > Omnitrophota > Gorgyraeia > Tantalellales > Tantalellaceae > CAYWDJ01. The sequence goes on along the minus strand of CAYWDJ010000046.1, from coordinate 750 downwards.
CTTGTTCCCGAGATATCTCTCACGCCCCAAACTGTTGAACGTTTTATGTCTAGGTTTGGAGACCAGGTGGCGGTGTTTCATTCCAAGATGCTACAGAGTACAAAGTTTAAGGAGTGGGAGAGGCTCCGCCAAGGTAAAGCCCGTATAGTTGTCGGGCCGCGATCAGCTGTTTTTGCCCCTATAGTTAACCCGGGTATATTTATAGTAGATGAAGAGCATGAACCAAGTTATAAACAGGAGGACTCTCCGAGGTATCATGCCAGGGAAGTCGCTATAGAGAGGGCCAGGATGTCGGGTGCGCCTGTTATTCTGGGTAGCGCTACGCCGGCGCTTGAATCATATTATAATGCCGTTAATGGAGACTACAGACTGGTTGAGCTTACACAGAGAGTAAGTGAACTGGAAATGCCTCGGGTACGGCTTGTAGATATGCGCCTGGAACTTGATACCAAAAGTGGCAAGCATGTAGTATCAAGGATAATGGCTGATATCCTTAAGAACGATATCGCCAAGAAGCAGCAGGCTCTTATTTTCATTAATAGAAGAGGATTTTCGACTTTTGTGATGTGCCGCGAATGTGGCTATGCGCTGCGCTGCCCGGAATGCGCCGTCTCGCTGACCTATCATCACGCCACGCGCACGATGCGCTGCCACCACTGCGACTATCGGTTAGCGGTGCCCGATCAGTGCCCTAACTGCGAAGGCACTGAGGTCGGTTTTCATGGTCTGGGCACTGAGCGAGTTGCCGAC
>CAYWDJ010000045.1:3170-10649 GCA_964457005.1 uncultured Planctomycetia bacterium | reverse complement strand
GAATCATCAATTATGACAAAAAAGGGTGATGTCCGAAATATAGTATGGAACAGCTATATTATTCCTTCGAAAGAAGCTGACGCCGATAAAGTCCTGATACTTACCGGAATAGATGTAACCCCGAAACGCCAACTTGAAACCACGTTGAAGATAAAGAACAAGTATATTGAGGTGACCAATGCGAAGCTGGAGAAATATGCATCGGTCGATCCGCTTACAGGGCTTATGAACTACCGATATTTTATGCGAAAATTTCACGATCACTTTTATCAGGCTGCGCGGTCGAATAAGCCATTGGGGCTGTTGCTGATAGATATAAGCTATTTTCAGTCAATAAACTTTATACACGGAGTATCAAAGGGTAATAAGATTCTTAGTAAAGTTGCGGTGCTTTTAAAAAGATATGCTAATAAGAAATATATTACTGCCAGGTACAGCGGGACAGAATTTGCCATACTTATGCCGGGGGCTGATACCAAAACTGCCTTTAGTGAAGCAGCTAAACTATTTTCTGTTTTGAGTGACCATAATTTCGGAGTGTCCAGGTCTCCCATAAATGTATCTTTATACATGGCTCTAGGGGGAGTGCCGCATTGTGAAGATGCTGTTACCCCGGAGAACCTGATAGACCGCATAACCCGTAAGCTTAAAGAGGCAAAGGCGTCGGGCGATAATTCGATCTTGATTTGTTCTCCCCGAGAACAGCGCGTCAAAAAGAGTGATGAAGTTGCTATTCCCGGACTTTCAAAAGCCGGGTACAAATATACTGTTGAATTTGTTAATGCTCTTGCAAAGACCGTGAAGACAAAGGATTGCTACACGCAGGAACATTCATCAATAATGAGTAACTATGCTGTATACATAGCAGATTATCTGGGGCTTTCATCTCAAGACATCCAAAACATCAAGTTTGGGGCTCTTCTGCATGATCTCGGCAAGATTGGTATCGATAAGATGATACTCTTGAAACCGGGGGGGCTTACAAGTTATGAATTTGAACTCATTAAACAGCATCCCATGATAGGAGCGGAAATAATCCGGAATGTACATCCGCTAAAAGAGGTTGTACCCATGGTGCTTTATCACCATGAAAAATACGACGGAAGCGGATATCTTGCAGGTTTGAGGGGAGATGAGATACCTCTTGGCGCAAGGATCGTTAGTATTTCCGATGTATTTCAGGCGCTTACCTCGGACCGTCCCTACCGAAAGGCACTTTCTGAGAAAGCCGCCTGCTCGATCATCAAAAACTATTCAGGAAGTTCGTTCGATCCTAAAGTAGTAAAGGCCTTCTTCGAAGTCTATAAGTCCGTCAAATAGCCACCTCCACCATTGAAATAACTTGACCTTACCCAAAAGCGAACATACAATAGGTAAGTATTATTAATATTACTACTTATAAGGGAGTGAAACATGACAGCGGATAAATTCAATATTACTACGGATGAGGTCTTTGAGTATCATTTGGGGGGAAAAGTGGGTACGGAGTTACGGAAGGATCTTAAGAACCAGCGCGACCTTAGCGTGGCGTATACGCCTTGGGTTGCCAAGATCTGTGAAGCAATAGAAGATGATGAATCTAAGGTGTACTCATTAACAGCAAAAGGCAATTTGGTCGCTGTTGTCACTGACGGCACGGCAGTTCTGGGTTTGGGAAATATAGGGGCAAAAGCATCTATCCCGGTTATGGAGGGAAAAGCAGTTCTATTTAAGGTGTTTGCCGATGTGGATGCCTGGCCGGTACCTTTGGAAGGCGTTTCTACAGAGGATGGCCGTACCGATATTGATAAGTTTATTGATGCCACTATCAAGATCGCGTCAATGTATGGTGGCATAAACCTCGAAGATGTCGCATCTCCTGAATGTTTTGAGATAGAGGACCGACTGGATAAAGCGCTTGATATTCCGGTATTTCATGATGATCAGTGGGGAACCGCTATTATAACGCTTGCCGCTTTAAAAAATTATTGTATTATCTCCGGCAAAAGGAAAGAGAATATCAAAGTTGTAATACATGGGGCCGGAGCTGCCGGACTTAGAATATCGGATATGATAAAGGCCGATGGGGTCATCGATGTTATTATGATCGACAGAAAAGGTACTTTATCCACAAAAAGAGATGATCTGAATAAATACAAGGCAAGGCATGCAGTCGATACCGACAAGGAAACTTTGGAAGATGCCATGAAAGGCGCGGATGTATTTGTCGGGGTTTCTGCTGCCGATTGTGTGACGCAGGATATGATAGTGTCTATGGCCGATTATCCGGCTATCTTTGCAATGGCTAACCCTGTTCCCGAGATACTTCCAGAAAAAGTGGAGGAATGTATGGGAGGGCGAGAATATATAATGGCTACGGGCAGGTCGGATTATCCTAACCAGATAAATAATGTTCTGGGCTTTCCTTTTATTTTCAGAGGCGCACTTGATGTGAGGGCTACGACAATAAGTATGGGGATGAAAGTTGCCGCCGCTGAAGCCCTTGCTGATCTTGCGAGAGAGGAAACGGTGCCGGATGTGGTTAAAGAGGCGTACGGCAAGGACTTTAAATTTGGTCCTGATTATATTGTGCCTACACCATTTGATCCCAGGATATCCGATTGGGAAGCAAAGGCTGTAGCAGTTTGCGCCATTAAAGAGGGAGTCGCGGGAGTTTCAGAACTTCCGGAAAAGTACAGATGATTATCTGGAGTATAAATGGATAGATTGTTATACAAATTTGAGAGTTTCTGTAAAAGACAGATCTCAAGGAAGTCTTTTATCAAGGTTATTCTTGGCGGAGTGGTAGTCTTTCTGTCTTCGAATCAGTTCCTGAAACGGGCGTTCGCTAAAGCAGTTGTTTCGGATGGACGTACGAAGAAAAGGATAAAGGGGAACTATGATCTCGTTTTGGCAGAGGGGAAGGATCCTTATGAGAATACAGTTAAGGCTATCAACAAGATGGGTGGGATAGAAAAGTTTGTCAAAAGTGGAGACGTTGTAGTGGTGAAGCCAAATATGGCGTGGGACCGCACTCCTGAACAGGCTGCCAATACCGATCCCGCGGTGATCGCGGCGATCGTCGACCTGTGTTACAAGGCAGGGGCAAAGAGGGTTAATGTTTTTGATGTTCCGTGCAATGAAGACCGTAGGTGTTATGAAAACTCTGGGATAGCCGCCGCGGCGAAAGAAAAAGGGGCGCATGTAAATTTTGCCGACCATTGGAACGTTGTTAAGGCCCATTTTGGCTACGAAAGCCCGATGGAAGGATGGCCTGTGCTGCGAGAGGCCGTTAAATGCGATGTCTTTATAAATGTGCCGGTTCTAAAGCATCATAGCCTAACCGGTTTGACGTTATCAATGAAGAACCTGATGGGGGTTTGCAGTGGTACCAGAGGCCTTATTCACGCGAATATTGGAAGAAAGCTTGTGGATCTCACAGATTTTATCAGCCCTGATCTTACGGTCATAGATGCGACCAGAGTTCTTGTGAGGCACGGCCCAAGCGGGGGAGACATAAATGACGTTGTTAAGATGGACAAAGTTATAGTAGCAACAGATCCTACATTGGCGGACTCCTTTGCCTGTACGCTTGTTAAGAAGGATTCGATGTCTATTCCATACATAAAAGAAGCAGCTAAGAAAGGTTTTGGCAATCCGGATATATCCAAGGCAAATATTGTAAATATCTAGTTGCCATTAGATATGAAAAAACTAATCATACTCAGAAAAATATCTCAGTTATTCTTCTTGAGCCTTTTTGTCTATATACTGTGGTCCACTACATACCCCCTCCAGGGGAGGCTTCCGGCCGATCTCTTCTTTAAAATAGATCCGAGCATAATGATATTTACGTCTATAAGTGAACGAATATTTCTTCCAGCTTTGTTGGTTTCGCTTTTGATGCTTATTTTTGCGGTGGTCTTCGGAAGAGCTTTCTGCGGATGGATGTGTCCGCTTGGGACTATGGTTGACCTCTCCGGGGCTGTGCGGAAGAATCGCAACAGGCTAAGCGAAAAAGCCAATCGCGTATTGAGCAAAACGAAATACCTGATCCTTGGATTGATAACAATTGGTGCTATAGTCGGGATACAGATCGCCTGGATATTGGATCCCCTGGTGATTATGGCAAGATTCATATCTCTCAATTTCATCCCGACGGCAACCCTTTTAACCGAAAAGACATTTATTTTTTTGGTCAGAGACCTGGGACTGTATGAGGGCCCAGTCTATGATTTTTACCGGGCACTTAGAGAATCATTTCTTGGAGTAAAAACAACATATTTTTCAAATGCCTCGGTGATATTTCTTGTTTTTCTTGCAGTTTGCGCGGCATCAGTACTTGTTTCGAGGTTTTGGTGCAGGGTCTTATGCCCGCTAGGGGGAATGTACGGAATTTTTTCACGATTTTCGCTTTTGCGCAGATATGTTGATAAATGTGTAGATTGTAAAAAATGTGTTCTGAATTGCCGTATGGGTGCTATAAAAAATGACATCTCATATGTATCTTCTGAATGTGTGCTTTGTATGGATTGTGTGTATGATTGTCCGGAACAAGGTGTTGCGTTCAGAATAGGGAAAAAGGTTGCAGAAAAAGCACCTGTTACGACGGATGAAAAAGGCAAGGTATCACGCAAGGATTTCCTGTTTCTTGTTCTGTCCTCAATATTTTTGTTTGGTTTCAAAAAGAAAACCGGGGCAAAAGAGACAGGAAAGGTTATTCGTCCCCCGGGGGCTTTGGAAGAAGATCAATTTTTGAATAGGTGTATAAGGTGCAGTAATTGTATGAAGGTTTGCCCGACTAACGGTCTTCAGCCGGAGATGATGCAGTCCGGACTGGGAGGGATCTGGACCCCGCATCTCGTGCCGGAGATTGGGTACTGTGAATATAACTGTAATTTATGCGGCAAAGTTTGTCCTACGGGAGCCATTCCTGAATTAGATGTAAATGTTAAGAAAAACACAAAGATAGGGATAGCCAAGGTTGACAGAGCAAAATGTATTGCCTGGGCGCATGACTCCGAATGTCTTGTGTGCGAAGAGCATTGTCCGGTTGCCAGCAAGGCCATTAAAATAGATCATACAATGGTGGCTGATAAAATGATCGGAAGACCCGTGGTAGACGAACAGATGTGTATTGGATGCGGAATTTGTCAGAATAAGTGTCCGGTAAGGCCTGTAAGAGCTATACGTGTCGATCCTGGTTCTGCCAACAGGGGGAAAGTGTGACCAAGAAGTTAATTGTTGCGCTGCTTATAGTTATCATTATTGTGGCTTTTGTGAATAATAAGAAGATATGGGATGCTCTCGGGTCTAGGTTCGGGCAGACTACATTTGACTCTAACTGAGGAGGGAATATGTTTAAAAAATTATTGCCAGTATTTTTAATGGCAGTCCTAGTTGCGAATGTTGCCTTTGCGCATCCTCCGGCAGACGTTGCGACTCAGTACAATCCGTCGAAAAAGGAGTTGCATGTGACGGTTATTCATCCTGTTCCGGACACTACAAAGCATTATATTAAAGCTATAAAGGTGATCAAGGATGGAAATACTATCAAAGAGGAAAGCTTCTCCGAACAGAATAACCGGATGACACAGCCTGTTGTTCTTGTTCTTGATGGTGTTAAGCCTGGGGATAAAATAACGGTTGAGGCCGAATGTAACATAAACGGTGTAGGGGTAAAACACCTGGATCTCTAGAGAGGAATAATGCTGGCTAAAATACTTGCTGTTTTATGGATATTATTCGGGACTATATGGGTGTTTAACCCTCTGGCCCTGAAGAACTGGCTGCAGAAGAAAATGACACGCAGGATGTGGAGGGTTGTTTTTTTCTTTCTGTTGGTGTTTGGCGTCGTTATGATAGGCAGCGTTCTGAAGTCTCCGGGGATGATGCCTAAAGTAGTGGCAGTAATAGGGCTTGTTGTTTCTATAAAGGCCATAATGTTCATAACGTCAAAAGCCGGTGAAAAATTCATAGAATGGTTGGATCAGCGGTCGGTACTTTTTTTTCGGGTCTTTGCCGTTGCTATTGTTGCAGCAGGGGTAATGTTGTTCTATTCCTAACCAGGAGGAGTATATGGGGATTTTCTGTTCACTTGCATTGTACCTGTTGAGTTTGGGTGTAGAAAGGCTTCCAGGCAAATAGCGGGATAACACTGTAAAAGGAGTTTATTGTGAAAAAATGTATTAATTTGGTGATAATAGTTGCGCTGCTTTGTGCTTTTAGTGGAATATCATTCGCGCAAACAAATAATAGCCAGAGTTCCAATACCTCAAAACAGTATGCGGCTAGCGAGGATTGGCAGAAAGACATTAATAAAAAACTGGAGTCCGCAATGAAAGTTCTTGCTGTTATCAAGGAGGAGCTTAATAGCGCGGATTTTTCTTCGCTTCCGGCTGCTTCCTCTGTTGGTAGCACGGATCCTAAAGAAGAGATACGTAACTGGAGCGCTGCTATACGCAAGTTTTACGCGGCAGCCAGCAGGGCGTGGAAGAAAATAAAAAAAGAGCTTCCGGAAGACCAGCAGGCTGCATTTTCAAAGCAGGCTGTTTCCGCAACCCAGCAAGACAAAGACTGGAGTAAGGATGTAAGTGTTAAGCTTCAGCAGACGATAGAGGCTATGCAGGTAATAAAAGAGGAACTAGATAGAGGACTTGAAGAAAACAAAACACCTTAGAGATTGGAAAAAATATGGATCTTAGAGAAGCAACTTATACGGTTTTTGATGTAGAAACTACAGGGTTATATCCAAATTATGGTGACAGGATATGCGAGATAGGAGCGCTGCGCATTGAGCCGGACGGATCGCAAAAGCAGTTTGAAGTTCTGGTAGATCCCAAGCGCCTGATCTCTAAAGAAGCTTTTTCTGTTAACAATATTTCCACGGAAATGCTTATTGGTAAGCCGACTATCGAGGAGGTTCTTCCCGAATTCATGGAGTTTATTAAAGGGTCCGTGCTGGTAGCGTATAACGCGGGATTTGATATAGGGTTTATTGCTTCAAGCCTGGGGCATGATAGTCTTATACTGAATGATTTTTACGTCATAGATGCTTTAAAGGTTGCCAGGAAGGTTTTTCCAAAACTGAGCAGGTACAGCCTTTTCAGGGTCGCTGAAGCTTTGGAGATAGAATTTGACATTACCCATCGTGCTATGGCTGACGCACTTGTTACCTGGGAAGTTTTCAAGAAAGAGCTGGCTATTTTAGAAGAGCAGGGGGTAACAGCTCTTCTAAAAGTGGCAACCAAATGTGCCATAGAGAGAAAGTGGAGTGATAGCGGAATACAAGAGGTCCTCCGGAAGGCTATCGGACAGAAGGAAGATCTTATCATAACGTATAAGTCGCTTTGGAACAATAAGACGACCCAGAGAGTGGTGACCCCTTTACATCTCCAGGAATCTGTCGAAAGTTCATATCTTATTGCCCATTGTCATTTGCGGGATGCGCGTCGAAATTTTAGACTGGACTGCATAATGGATGTTGTTCCGGAAAAACAA
>CAYWDJ010000045.1:1901-3070 GCA_964457005.1 uncultured Planctomycetia bacterium | reverse complement strand
ATGAAAGTTAAAGCGTTCACTATATTGCTGATATCAGCTTTTTCATCTATGCTGGGGCTTGGCGTTATAGCGCCGTTTCTGCCTGAATTTATCAGGGAACACGGGGCTAACGGTTTCTGGGTGGGGATGATCTTCGCGGGGTTCGGTCTGTCGCGTGGCATAATAATGCCCATAGTAGGCAATGTCTCAGACAGGACAGGGAGGAAGATATTTGTTGAAGCGGGGCTTCTGTTGTTCTCTGTCATTTCATTGTTCTATCCACTTTGCTCGGACGTATTTCAGCTTACGATGGTGAGAATGATCCATGGTCTTGCCGCTGGATTGATAATGCCCATTGTTATGGCGTATATAGGGGAGATATCTGAATCCGGCAAAGAAGGGGTAACGACAGGGGCAATGAACATGATGTTCTACTTGGGGCTTGCAACCGGACCGATCCTTGGCGGCATTATTGCCCAGGAGTACGGGTTTGATACGGTTTTTCATTCAATGTCAGTTTTAGCTTTCCTGAATTTTATTGTTGTACTTCTTTTTCTGCCTGAATTTGGAAAGGAAAAGCAGGGACCTGGTAAAAAACCATACGACTTTGGGGCTCTAATTAAGTTTCACTATATCAAGGCGGTTCTTATAGTCGCTATCCTTGGCACATTACTAGTGGCCGTCTTTATTTCTTTCATGCCGTCCATAGCGGTAAGGGACCATGTTGACACGATCCATATCGGCATGATCATTTCACTCGCGATATTTATAGCCGGGATACTTCAGATGCCGCTGGGAATGATCACAGACAAACTTGACCGTATGGGTAAGCTTCTCCAGATAAGCCTGGGGATGACCATCGGAATGCTGTCCATATTTTCTATCCCCTTCTGTCCGGGTTTCAATGCGCTGCTTTTATCCGGGATATTTGTCGGGATTGGATCGGCTATCGCCACACCCGCATTGACCGCTCTTTCTGTCGAGATCGGACAAAAAACGGGGATGGGGACATGGATGGGTATATTTTCGGCTGCTAAAAGCCTGGGATTTGTTATAACCCCGATCCTTGCGGGTGTTATTATGGATCATATAGGGATAAATGCGGTCTTCTATCTCTTTGGGCTTTTGACCTTGTATGGGTTAATGCTTTCATGGCATTATTTTTATTTGAGGGTTATAAAAGGATACAA
>CAYWDJ010000045.1:0-1801 GCA_964457005.1 uncultured Planctomycetia bacterium | reverse complement strand
TAGATGAAAAGGATAACTAAATATTTGATCATTACGTTTATGTTGGTTTTTGTCTCAGGCGCAGTGCTCCCTGCAATGCCCTCGCATGCTGTTGCTCTTGAAGAGGGTGACAGGGGGATTATAGAGTACTCTGATGTTTTTGGCGTGCCTATTATGTTCTTTCCGGCTACGCCGCCGACTGACAGAGAGGGCAGGCTTAAGGAAAAATATTCATTTTATTCCATGGTATCGCGCTTTAAGGGTAATTCTTTTACCTTTGCAGTGCCTAAACCTGATGGCCGGGAGCTTTCCATTCAGGAAAGAATGGAACTTTCAGAGTATGTTATCAAGACTTTCTGGGGGGCCATGATAACGTGTGAGACGATTTTTACCCGTATCCCCCAGGGATACAAGTTTAACGTGGTCTTCGGCAAAACCGCTAAGGGACATCCCTTCAATCTCGTATACAGTAAAACTTCACGCTCAAATATTTATCCTGATTCTCTTCCTTTTGAGAATGGAAAGGATTTGCTTACTTTAACTCAAAAATATTTACTTCTTCATGAGATCGGACATGGATTTTTTGCGATTGCCATCGGAAACCTGACACATCCCCGGAACAAGGCTATTGAGGAGGGAGCTGTTGACCATATGATAAAGTCTCGACTGGACTTATATGGCGAGGTAAAACGGCCCAAGGTAAACATATCAAGAGAACAGGCGGATAATATCCAGGGAATCACACAGCTTGACGTAGAGGCAAGCATCTGGGGGAAGGAACATGTTGTTAAAGTTGAGGCTCCCAAGGGCTACTCTGGGTATACTCATCATCTTTTCGGAATTGAATTTATAGACGCCTACTTCGACATTTTTCCGAGCGAAACGTTTCCCGGATTTCTTAGAAGACTTAAAGCGGTCGAGGACAATGCTCCGAAGAACGATTTCGGGACTATTCAGATAAAAGCTATATTTAGGAAAATGGGCTTTTCAGAAGGGGCTATTGCAGACTTTGAGAAGGATCTGCATCGGCGTCTCAAAACCAATGTTTTTAAGTTTTAGATTTCTCGAAGCTGTTTCTCAGCGTCGATTATATCTCTGTTTATAAGATCCATTAGTTTGTGTATTTTTGTTTTTAAGGTGTCTGGGGAAGGCGTATCCAGGATCTCTCTTAGTATCTGAACGCTCATTCTGAAGTTACGAATAATTTGACCTTCATCGACATCCGTAAATCTTAGCATGCTTTCAAAAGATTCGCCGTTTAACCATGCTTCAGTGGCGGGGGAAAGATTGTAATGGCAAGCCTTTGTAAGGTTCTTGAGCGCAAACTTTTTTTCGCGGCGGTGTATCCTGGCGATCACATTGTCTGTCAGGTGGTTCAGCCTGGCAACCGTCTTGTTGTACTTGGGGAGGTTAGCACCTTTTCGGGGCTCGTGAACAAGCGCGACGACAAGGATCCCAAGCTCGCGAAGCGTCATTTTCTCAAGCTCTCCGGAATCATAGAGTTCGGCTATAAGGAGTTCATGGCCATAAACGCTGCTGGCGAATTTCCCTTTTTCAGTAAGTTCCCCAAGCTGGATATGCTCAAGATTTTTTAGTAAATTGACCTTAGCTTTCATGCTTTCGATGGCGCGCTGTCTGGAGTTCTTCTTCTCCTGGAAGAAGTGAAAGGAGCGAGGGTATATATCATATAGTTTCTCTCCCAGGTGATTATACAGGTTTAGAATGGTAGCGTATGATGAGTCAAACCTCGATCTCACTTTTTCAGGTTCTCCAAAAATGACGCGCTTCACTTCCGGGAAGGATATTCTGCTGGGGTTGATCC
>CAYWDJ010000044.1:0-10721 GCA_964457005.1 uncultured Planctomycetia bacterium | reverse complement strand
CATCACCCCTGCGGCTTCTTCCGAAAGCCCATTTTTCGCATCCTGTAAGGCTCTGTCACCGCCATGCCCTTCCGGCCCGCCGTCTATTCTAAGAATATCGTCCGCAGTGCCGCCTCTGGAAGCGATTCCCCTGACGGCATCAATATACTGCTCGTAATTCAATCCGCTCATCCGACGTATTTCGTCATCAATGCCTCCGCGCCGTCCTTCAAACGTATCCGGCGGCGAGATTCTCGCCTTTATGATCTCTTCTACCTCTCTGATGATCTCGTTGAGCATCGCCTTACCGTCTACATCGTTTTCTGATCTATCCCGGGATCCTTCCATCAAAGACTCTAAAGCTTTAAGCCTGCCGTTTCTTTCGGAAGTTCTTTGATCCATGAAGGCCGGTACATCCAGATTTTTTATTCCTTCTAGAGCGGTCACACATAAAGCATAAATATCATCTCTTACAAGGCACAAACTGGATGCCGGTGCATCCTCGGGCAGCATCCGAGTGAATCTATCAGAACTGGTGTAACCATTTTTATACGCCCTCTTTCTCTCTATGGAAAGATCATCCACCGCGGTCTCTTTCGTCACACTGTCATTGTCAACAAAAACTACCCTGTCCCTCTCCATACTACCCGGTATTACCATTATGGCGCTCGGATCAAGATCTCCATGCACGCATCCATTGTCTACATAGGCGGTCTTATACCCTCTAAACATTTCCAGGACAAGGTTGAGCATCGCGGATTCTTTTGCGCGCTGTGTCCTTGTTCTGACTCTCCGAATAAATACCTCAAGGCCCACACCGTCTATTTTTTCAAAAACTAACATCTCTCTCCCCATACCAGAAATGGGGCTTTCTCTTCTCACTGTACCTACAAAAGCGGGTAAATACGGATTATCATTATGCTTATTGATCTCACTAAGAAGATCAGCTTGCGGCGTCAGGAAAGTACTGGAATTCCTTTCAAACGGCATATCAGGATATCTAACATCTTTAACAATATAGGAAGTTCCCTGTTTAAGAACAAACCCGTTAGAAAGCGTCCGATCTTCTCCAACATACTTATACGTATCCACCTTAAAATGTGAACTTTCAGACACAAAACTTTTAAACACAAAATCTTCATCAAAGTTCTCCATAACAGGAACTTTTGAATGCGTATTTTCCCAAGAATACCGCAAAGGTTCAGCTCCGGTATCTCGAACAAGTTCAACTCCGTCAACGTGCATGCTTACGCTTCCCGCCTCATCGCTCATACGCCAGATATTTCTGGAATCTTTGGTTACAATTTCCAGGCCTTTCTCCCGCGCCAAAGCTTTAATCTCACGCGTAATGAGATCCTTGACCTCTTCGGCCCCATTCACATATACCTCAATATCCCCAAAACACTCGTCTCCAAAGATACGGAACATAGCATCCAGCTGCTCTTTTACCGCATCGTGAGACATTGGTAAAATATGCGCCATGAAATAAACGTCTTCTCTGGCCATATTTCTTATTTTGCCAAATACTCCCGAACACCCATGGAGGTTGTCCGTATACACCGTCTCTCCCGGCTCGAGTCGGACGACCACAAATTCACCTTCAGCTATATGTACATCTTTACCATTCTGGTTTATTTTATGCGACGCATAGCGTTCCGGAGACATTTCATCCCGGGACTTAACCTGTAACGTCCTTCCATCTATTAAGTCGTATAAGACTATCCTGTCTTCCAATGGGTTCTCAGGTTTCCTGCTATCCAACTCCTCTTTTGCCCAGTCATAAATCCACTTCGATATCTCATCAGACGCCTTGCCCTCATTAAAACCAGGCAACTTGTCTCCGGGAAATGCCTCTTCATATTCAGGATGAAGAGTAAAAATATCCGTTTTAAAAAACACGGCCTGTATTGGCCAGGGCAACTCTTCTCCTTCAAAGTCCACCCACATTTGAAGCCACTTATCTTCAATCCCGCTGAAATACGATCTAAAAAGTGCCTCAAGAGCTTCTATGGGTTTTGGAAAAAGCGGATTTTCCAGATCATATTCAAGGTGCTCTCTGGAGGCTTCAAGAATATCCAGTAAGACCACTGTTTTCTCGATCATCCCGGAAAGGTCCATCTTTTTATCTATCAATAGATCCATAAAACGCTGATTAGAGAGCCGTTCTCTCTGCCCCAAAAATTCAACATACGCTTCATAATCACAAAATTCACTATTGTCAGCCTCCTCTCCTGCAAAGTTTAGATCCTGCACATGTAAAGTGAACTTATGTAGACCTTTTTTCTGTTTGACGGCTTCCTGCTCACCAAAACGTCTCATCATCCTAAGGATCATGTCCCCTGGCGTAAAATCTGTCCCTTCGGCCAAATACCCCAAGCTGACAAGTGACTTGGCAATATCCTTTGTCAGTCGCCTTAGACCCGGATCGGCTTCAAGCAATGGATGGATCTTCATTGTCCTATGGGGAGTAATATTCCTGCTAAATATCAAAACATTGTCCTTGCTGAATCCTGTAAATTTATCGGCGACTTCCTTTGTGTTTTTTAATCCACCCGCGCCGTCCGGTGCTGAAAATATTCTCCTATACCCCAGAAACCGAACAAATCCGCTGTCATCATCCTTCAAAATATCATGTGCCCTCCAGGCCGCTTCCGCTTCTTCTTCCCAGGCAAGACCCTCCGCTCTTTCGGGCATTCCGGCACTGTCGTTGAAATAAAATGGAGCCTCAAAATTATTATTAAACTGACCGCAACCCTTTATCCCCAGCCATGTCCCGTCGGAAAGAGGAAAATATGCCTGGCGTCCATTTGCCACACTATTTTGATGCATGAGCGATCTGGCTGTAACTCTGTCGGTTACACCAACTCGTATTTCCCCTCCTTTTCTCAAAACTTTTATAGCAGCTTCGTCATCACCAACAAAAAACACGCTGTGAGCGTCAAGGATATCCTCGATATCCACACCATTGACCTGAATGTTTTCGGATATTTTCAAAGGCCCCATATGCTCCTCAGGCAGTACCTGTAAAAATACGGGCCTGAGATCCGGATTATCAAGAAGCGCTATTATTACTTCAGCGGAAAATGCGGCATGAAGACGTTTACTGTAGTTCAAGTCTTCTCGTTCAAGATATTCCAGGAATTCAGGATGCCTTTTTATAAGCTGTTTGTCCCTTTCTGTGGGATTAGGTTTCTTGAGAAGCCTCATGAGAGGATAATGATCTATATAAAATTCCATAATGTCATTATCAACAGCTTCAATCCAATCTGCGAGATAGTATGAGGTTCCCTCTTTATTAACAAAACCAACCTCTTGAAGCACCTTTAACTCCCCGTATACTGTAGTCCGTCTATTTGCTTTGCCTCTTCCCTTTGCAATCTCTATAAGTTGTTTCACATTTAGAGGCTTGTTCTTAAAAGTTCCGGCGGCTCTCATTTCAACAAGAAGCTGTGCCGGATTACCTTTAAATATGCGGATAGCTTTAATATCAGAAATTTTGTTTATCACTTCCAGTAAAATAGCTTGTTCATTCATCTCTTCCAAAGATATGGCGGCATATTTAGTCATCATGTCATAAAGCTCTTTCATCTGTCCATGAAGCTGGAACTGCCACTTTTCGTCCGAACTGGCACCGAGAGAACTCATTATCATATATTTGACGCTTTCGCAAAGGGAGTAAATGTCGTCCCGGGTAAGGCACATCTCACTTCCCGGAGTTTTCCCCATAGCGAACCGTTTGCCCCTGTTTGGATTCAGATAAACAGATTTTGTGAAACGCCTTTTTTTGTAGGCAATTTTCCCTGTATCACCCATGCGTGTAGGTGTATCATTATCCGTAAAAACTACATTTTCTCCGGCATCAGACACAAATATGGATGATGAGTCCAGGTCTCCATGCACATACCCATTATCAAAATATACTTCCTTGTATCCCGTGAACACATCGAGAGCAAGGTTTATTAGTTCCCGCTCCTTTTCCTCATAAGGATCTGTTAAAAGAGCCCGCGCATAACCTTTTGCCTCTACTCCATCTATAAACTCGGAAATAAGAACATGCTCTGAAGACGCTATCCCTTCTTTCTCAAAATACTTTCGTAATGCCTGTTTAATGTAGTCGAGACAGGCAGGATGTGTGTATCCGGGAGATTCGGCTATAATAACGGGCCCAAGGAGAGGAAGTTTACTTATGGCCTCGGCCACTTTTTGCACGGAAAGGTCTATCTCCTCTTTTGAAGGTATGTGGTAATATGCCTTGGCCGGCTCCATGAAGTTTCCAGGTAGTACGTGATGAAGGGCAAAATAATCAAGATCGATCGAAACTATGACACTTTCGCTATTTTTAACAGGGATCGCTATATCCCCTGCAGCCTTCAAATTGAGAACTCCCGGATTTTCTTTTTCATTGGATTCATCGGAAGTCCACTCTTTCAGCGAGTTAGCAGGAGCTCCATTATCTGCACGCCACAAAGGCCTTTTCCAGGAATACCTCTTTATTTTATTATTCTCACCCATGGCGACCGACACCCAATTACCAACCTGTGCTTCCTCCTGGCCATCTAGAGGGTCATCATCGGAATGCGTGTCAAAATTAACAAGAAGCACCTCATTATCAGTACTGGCACAAAGTTGACTGATAGTCTCAAGGGCTTCATGATGATCGCGGATTAAGATGAAAGGCATCTTTACCTCTGATGAGTTTTCAACATTTGCAACCTGGTCAAATCTCTGTCCATTGGCTATAGCCGTCCGTATGTTCATTTCCCGGACATATTGATCCCAGAAGATCCCGGTAAAGAAATTATGTTTTTTTGAATTTATATACGGTCTGATAAGCTTAACGAATTCTCTTTGGGTATCCATCATCTCATTTTTCTCTGAGATAGCACCTGACTCCATAAGAAGGATGAACTCAAAGGCTTTAGCTATTATATCGTTAAAGAAGATGTCATAGCCCTTGCCTTCTGTTTCATTTATATCGGTGATATCTGCATATACCGAAAGTATCTCCCGGTTCGAAAGAATGCTGTCTTTAAGGTCGTTATACTCACCGCGTCTATCGATGCTGAGTATCTGCATAACGGCTTCCACTTCTTCATGAAAAATCGCCTTAAGCTGCTCCAGTGGATTATCTTTAAGTTCAGGTGAAAGGAGGATCTTTCCATGCGACAATAACAGGGCTTTTCTGCCATTGAGAATATTATCTCCCGGTTCCGGGTAAATAACTTTAGACAGCTCCAGCGCCTGATTAAGCATCTGTTGCCTTACGGCCACTCTCTGGGTACCGGACCATGGAGATAAAGCGGATGCTACATCAGCTGGAAGCACGCTATTAAATAAGAATAGGCACACTACGGCCGTACTGATAAAGCGTATTATTTGTCTGTTTTTAGTCTTAGTTCTATTCATATATGTGCGTAATTAATATAATATAAAACATAATAGGGCTCCATTATAACACTCAAAAGCTAGTTAAGTCAAGAAAAATTCAGAATAAACACGTTTTTACCCTGTTTAAAAGGAGTTACGGGGTCTTAGGTCGAATATTGGGTAGATATATGCAGAGATCCCACTAAAAATGGAGTCTATACTAGTATGTGTTATTAGAAAATGTCATTCCCGCGCAGGCGGGAATCAAGTAAAATGAAAACATATTACGTATACATACTTACAAACAAAAAATGTGGCTGTTTATATACTGGCATCACTGGCAACCTTGCACTAAGGCTTGAACAGCATAAATATGGATTGCTCCCAGGATTTACAAAAAAATATGGCGTTAAAAAATTGGTATACTGCGAAGGCTTCAACAATGTATGGGATGCCATCCACAGAGAAAAATGCATTAAAAAGTGGTACAGGCAATGGAAAATAGATCTAATTGAACAAATGAATCCCGTTTGGGAAGACTTATCTTCTAAGATTATTTGATCCCCGCTTTCGCGGGGATGACATCTTTTACTCTTATTTACAAATTATTTCTTCCTGCGTTTAGAGCCGTATTCTTTCTTCATAAGGGCCTCAGATTCCCTCTCCTGCTCATCCATCATCTTACGCAGCTTTACCATACATGCCGCCTCTATCTGCCTTACCCTCTCTCTGGTTATACCGAAGTGCTTGGCAGTCTCTCTGAGAGTATGTGTAACTCCGTCTTCCGACAAACCAAACCTGAGAGTAAGTATTTTCTCTTCCCTCTCAGTCATCTTTTCCAGAAGGCCTTTGATCCTCTCATGCAGAAGAAATTTAGATAGTTCGTCCACGGAATTGACTATAGATTCGTCTTCGATAAGATCCATGAACTCGGAATCGCCCGACTCCCCTATAGGAGCGTTGAGACTTGATATATTGGATGCCATATGATTAAGCTGTCTTACCCTTGATACCGGAAGCTTCATCTTCTTAGCTATATCGTTTACCTGCGGAGTCTTTTTAAGTTTCTGCTGAAGTATCTTCTTCACTTTCTGAAAACGCATCAACATCTCCATTACATACACCGGAATACGAACGGTCTTGCCCTGATTAGCAACAGCTCTTGTAATATACTGTTTTATCCACCATGCCGCATAAGTACTGAAACGATACCCTTTTTCAGGATCGTACTTGGTCACGGCTTTCATTAGACCCAGGTTGCCCTCTTCGATAAGATCAAGCATAGGAACACCTAAGTAGCTGTACTTTTTGGCAATGTTTATTACAAGCCGCAAGTTGCTCTTGATCATTGTCTGCCGGGCTTTTTTATTACCCTTCTTGATTTTTCTGGCTAGGTCTATTTCTTCCTCGGCTTTTAAAAGCGGCAGGTCCCTGATATCTCTGAGATATAATTTTATGGCGTCCATATTCTTCCTTGTTTTGAAAGGTTAATGTATCAGTGGTAGTACGAACCCTAAGTCCGCACTACCACTTTGTTTTGATACTGTATTAGCAGTTAAGAGCTGCCTGTGCCGCCGCCAATCTTGCGATAGGCACACGGAAAGGAGAACAGCTAACATAGTTAAGTCCTGCTTTAACAAAGAACTTTACTGACTCAGGATCTCCACCATGTTCACCACAAACACCGCATTTAAGGTTCTTACGGGTCTGTCTGCCTAGATCAACACCACATTTCACTAATTGCCCGACACCTTCCTGGTCAATAGATGCGAACGGATCGACCGAAAGCACCTTTGATTCAAGGTATTCAGGCAAAAATGAACCTATATCATCACGGCTGTAGCCGAAGGTCATCTGAGTAAGGTCATTTGTACCAAATGAGAAGAATTCCGCTTTCTCGGCTACCGTATCGGCAACCAATGTGGCGCGCGGGATTTCCATCATAGTACCGACCATATACTTGATCTTCGATTTTTTATCTTTGATTACGCCGTCAGCTACTTCCCTGGCTATTTTCTCAAGGATATCATATTCCGCTTTTGTCCCGATAAGCGGGATCATGATCTCCGGCATAACTTTTACACCTTTCTTAGCAACATTACAAGCAGCCTCTATGATCGCTGTTACCTGCATCTTACAGATCTCAGGATAAGTGATAGATAGACGGCAGCCTCTGTGACCAAGCATAGGGTTCATTTCATGCAATGAATCGACCTTAGCCTTCACAACCGCCGGAGATGTCTTGAGTCTCTTAGCCATCTCTTTCTGACCGGCTGCTTCATTCGGAAGGAACTCGTGAAGAGGCGGATCCAGAAGACGAATAGTTACCGGAAAACCACTCATAGCCTTGAATATACCTTCGAAATCTTTCCTCTGGTAAGGAAGAAGTTTCTTAAGGGCTTTCTCACGGCCAGCCTGATCTTCAGCAAGGATCATTTCACGAACCGCCCAGATCCTGTCGCCTTCAAAGAACATATGCTCAGTACGAGTAAGGCCTATCCCTTCAGCTCCGAAAAGAATAGCATTTTTCGCGTCTTGCGGAGAATCGGCATTGGTCCTTACGTTTATCTTACGGTATTTATCTGACCATTTCATGACGTCCGTGAACATCTTGCAGATAGGATTCTTCAAAGCGGCCTTGTTGCCCTCTAGAATACCCCTAACTACAGGAGAAGCCGATGTGTCAACTTTTCCAAGAATAACTTCACCGGTTGTTCCGTCCACTGAGATCATGTCGTGGTTCTTTATAACCTTAGAACCGACCTTTATCTGTTTTTTCTTGTAATCGATGTCAAGCGCGCCGCAGCCAACAACACAGCACTTACCCCAACCACGAGCAACAACAGCAGCGTGAGATGTCATTCCTCCGGTTGATGTAAGAATTGATTCTGCCGCCCACATACCGCTTACATCCTCAGGAGAGGTCTCTTTTCTTACGAGTATAACCTTCTTACCCGTACTTTCCAACTTCACAGCGTCATCGGCCGTAAAACAAACGTGACCGTATGCCGCGCCGGGACCTGCAGGAAGCCCTTTGGCTACACATCTTTTCGCGGAAACCGCAGCTGATTTAGCTTTTGTATCGAAGACCGGGAAAAGAAGCTGGTTAAGATGCTCACCTTCGATTCTCTTGATGGCTTCCTTATCCGAGATCATCTTCTCCTTCACCAT
Organism: uncultured Planctomycetia bacterium; assembly: GCA_964457005.1. Lineage (GTDB taxonomy): Bacteria > Omnitrophota > Gorgyraeia > Tantalellales > Tantalellaceae > CAYWDJ01. The sequence continues at coordinate 2,204 of CAYWDJ010000044.1, read as the reverse complement.
GTCGTGAGCTATCTTTACAGCAGCGAGACCTGTTCTTTTACCTGTCCTAGTCTGAAGCATGAAAAGCGTACCATCCTGGATAGTGAACTCAACGTCCTGCATATCCTTGTAGTGCTTTTCCAACTTGTGACGAATAGCATCAAGCTGTTTATATATCTTAGGCATTGCCTTCTTAAGAGCCGCAAGAGTATTTGGCGTCCTTATACCCGCTACAACGTCTTCACCCTGCGCGTTTATAAGATATTCACCGTAGAACTCATTGGTTCCATCGGCCGGGTTGCGTGTAAACGCGACACCGGTACCTGAATTCGAACCCATATTACCAAATACCATGGCCTGAACGTTTACAGCAGTTCCCTTCAACCCTGTCATCTGGTTGAGCCTTCTGTATGTAATAGCCCTTGGAATGTTCCATGACTTGATAACCGCGTCAACAGCATATTTTAACTGAGTGCGCGCATCTGTAGGAAAGTTCTTACCAACAAACTTCTTGTAAACTTTCTTGTAAGCCGCTACAACTTCTTTAAGCTCTTTCACAGAAAGATCAGTATCAAGAGCTCTCTTGTACTTCTTCTTTATCCTTGAAAGTTCTTCTTCAAAATGTTCATGGTCAACACCCATACATACATCGCCGAACATATTAATAAAACGGCGGTATGAGTCCCAACCCATTCTTTCATTCTTAGTTTTAGCGATAAGGCCTTCAACAACCTCATCGTTGATACCCAAATTCAGAACAGTGTCCATCATACCCGGCATAGAAACCGCGGCACCTGAACGAACAGAAACCAATAAGGGGTTTTTTACGTCCCCGAACTTCGCGCCCAGAGCTTTTTCAAGCTTGGTGATGTTAGTGTCGATCTGAGCAGCCAGTTCAGCAGGCTTTCTCTTACCGTGTTTGTAATAGTAATCGCATACTTCCGTTGCGATAGTGAACCCCGGAGGTACAGGAACGCCTATAGTCGCCATCTCAGCGAGGTTAGCACCCTTTCCACCCAGAAGTTCTTTCATTGAAGCTTTACCTTCGGACTGTCCTTTACCGAAAAAATATACATATTTTCCCGGCTTGCAAGTTGATTTTTTGCATGCTTTCTTTGCCATTGTTTCTCTCTCCTCCTTAATTTACCTCATGTCTGCCATGAGGTAGTTTTTTACAAAAATCTACCTTTCGGCTATGAAAGGTTTAATTTCTCAGTCATTAGATGCTTCAGCGCTGAAGCACCTACTCTTTCCTGTTCCATTGTATCTCTATCTCTAACAGTAACCTTACCATCAGAAAGTGAATCAACATCAACGGTAATACAGTACGGTGTGCCTATTTCATCCTGGCGCCTGTAAAGTTTACCGATAGCGGCTGTATCGTCGTAAACAACACGGTAATTACCCTTGAGGTCTTCCCGTATTTTATGGGCCATCTCTACTATCTCAGGGTTTTTCTTAAGAAGCGGAAGGATAGCTATCTTGATAGGCGCAAGGCGCTTATCAAGAGAAAGAACAACTCTTGGCCTGTCCTTTACCACTTCAGTCCTGTAGGCGTCCATAAGGAACGCCAGAACAGCCCTGTCTACACCACCTGACGGCTCAATAACGAATGGTGTATAAAATTCTTCTGTCGCGGCATCATAATATTTAAGCTCCTGTCCGCTGATCTTTGAATGCTGAGTAAGATCAAAATCTGACCTGTTAGCTATACCCTCAAGCTCTGACCATCCCATAGGGAAAAGATATTCAACATCATGACATCTTTTTGAATAATGGGCGAGTTCATCCTTGTCATGTTCCCTGAGCTTCAAGTTCTCTTTTTTGATACCAAGGGAAAGATACCACTCGTACCTGGCATTCACCCAGTAATCATACCATTTTTCATCATCGCCGGGTTTAACAAAAAACTCCAGTTCCATCTGCTCAAATTCACGGCTTCTGAAAGTAAAGTTTCCCGTTGTTATCTCATTCCTAAAAGACTTACCTATCTGGGCTACCCCAAACGGCAGCTTCTTTCTGGTTGTCGTAAGTATATTGGAAAAGTTAACAAAGATCCCTTGTGCTGTTTCAGGCCTTAGATAAACATCTTGTGTATGACCTTCAACTGACCCCACCTGCGTTTTGAACATAAGATTAAAGCTCTTAGGCTCAGTTAGAGCGCCGCCGCATTCGGGGCATTTATCGCCTTTAAGATGATCTATGCGGAACCGCTTGCGGCAGTC
>CAYWDJ010000043.1:0-10730 GCA_964457005.1 uncultured Planctomycetia bacterium | reverse complement strand
TATGCCTTGTTTTGCATCAATTTTTGGTGACCATTTAAGCATCTTCCGGGCTTTTGCTATGTCGCTAACATATATTTTTTGATCTCCGGGACGCCAGTCATCATATGCCAGAGAAATATTTTTTCCGGACTGCTTTTCGAGAAGGGCGAAAAACTCTATAAGAGACAGTTGATTGTCAGAGCCCCCTCCCACATTAAAAGCCATGCCATTGACCCTGTCTATATTTTCATATGCCGCCTGGTAAAGCTCAACAAGGTCATGCACGTGCAGAATATCCCGCACCTGCTTGCCGTCCCCGTAAATGGTTATATCCTTACCAAGAACTGTCGCTATTATGAACCAGGCCACCCAGCCCTGGTCCTCTACTCCAAATTGTCTGGGGCCGTAAATGCAGGACTGGCGCATACAAACCGTTTTGAGGCCGTATATTCTTGAATAGTCCAGGATATATTGATCCGCCGTTCCCTTGGAACAGCCATACGGGGAATGGAAATCAAGCTGAAATGTCTCAGAAACACCCTTCGGCATTGAGGCATAACAATATTTTGTCTCCTGCTCCTCCACTTCAACGCCTATCATCTCTCCATAGACCTTGTTAGTTGAGGCGAAAATTATTACAGGGTCCTGTTTGTTTTCCCTGACCGCTTCAAGCACATTAAATGTACCCAGGGCGTTTACTTCAAAATCCGTCCTGGGATCAAGAACGGATGTAGTAACCGCTACTTGTCCCGCCAGGTGGCAGACAAGATCTATTTCCCCACACCCGGCAAATACCTCTTTAAGTCGAGCATAATCACGTACATCTTCCTTCTGGAATGTAATCTCTCCCAGAGACTGAAGCCAGGCAAGATTTGCCTCCGCGCCTTTTCTTGAAAGATTGTCTATAACTACAACTTCATCTCCTCTTTCAAGATAGAATTGAGCAACATTGGAACCTATAAAACCTGCCCCTCCAACAACAACTACTTTCATTTGACCCCTTTCTACTCTGCAAGCAGCCTTTCAAATATATCCACAAGCTTTTTAGCTACTTTTTCAGGTGAGTGCTTCGCCACGAATTTGTCGGCGGCCTCTATCATTTTTTTCTTTTTCTGGTTTCCGGTCGAGAGAACGTCTATCAGCTGCTTATTAAGCGCTGTAATATCCCTGTAATGCATCACCTCATTAGTCCAGTCGTGGAAAAAGTCCGACTGCTTAGGAACAAAGATCGGACACCCGGCTCCCATAGCCTGATAGACGGTCGAGGAAACAACAGCATGCCCTCGGCTTATGAACTTATGCAGTATCATTGCATCCGAGGCAAAAAGATAATCGTCAAATTGCTGCGTAGAGATAACATTCTGTGACTTCACCATCATCCACTTTGTTGGATTGAGTTCTTCCAACATCTGGGCCCCTTTGGGGAGAACGTGTAAGAGTATCGTATTATTTTTGAGTTTCGGGGGCAGATCCCTGTAGTAGGGGTGATACCCTCTATGGTCAAAAGAATATACTATTTTTTTATGCTGCGGAAGCCCTAACCTTTCCCTTGCCTCTTTTTTGTTTCCTCTTCGCTTCGGGAAACATGGAAAGGGAACATACTCCGCGTCCGGATATAAGCCTTTAAGAAAGTCCTGCCTGTGATCGAAATATACGACCTTATCCCAATCAAACTGATAGAACCAAGAATGTTTGCACATCCGGTTTTCATGAACAGCGTGCACGATCTTTGCCTTTTTTTTCAAAACCGGCATTATGTTGTTAAGTTTATCCACCGGCAGCATGCCTACGTCCTCTACAAGGAGAACATCATAATCTTTTTCAAAGAACGGCCTGGCATCAAGCTCATCAGTTCCCGTCCTTGTGCCAAAACATCTATGGACATAACTTTCGTCTTTTCCTGTTATCCCTTCTCCGTGATGATCATTTTTATAAAAAGTGAAGACATTGACCTTATGCCCCATTTCCCTTAATGCCTTTCCCACAGGTTCGGCGTGCATTGCTACGCCGCTTGTCGTATTCCAGGCCGCCATGATCCCTATTTTCATAAGTGTCTCCCTTCTCTTGTTTATTTAATGAGCGCTTTTGCTTGCTCAAGCATTTTGTCGACATTGCCTTTTTTATTAGGGATAACGCACCCGGCCACATCCGCATGGCCTCCGCCACCCCACCTTTCAGCAAGGATGGCAACGTTAATATTGCCCTTTGACCGCAAACTGACTCGCAGATCTCCATTTCTCTTTTCCCTGAACAGGACCGCAACTGTCACATCCTTTATCGCCCTCATCTCATCCGCAACGGCATCTACATCGTCTTCCGTGCCGCTGACACGGTCAAAATCATGCCCCTTAATATTTGACCAGACAAGTTTGCCTTTTTTTGCAAACTTACATCGTGCCAGGCAAAGCCCCGACAACACTGCCGTGCTTTTCGTGCTTGTCCAATACACGGCTTCTGTTAAATGGTAAAAATTAACACCGGTTTTCAGCATTTGTTCGCAAACAAAAAAGGTATACGCGCGGACGTTAGGAAGACGAAATGAATTTGTCTCTACAACAATGGATGTAAGAATATTCTCCGCTATATCTTTTGTTATCTCCACTTTTAACATTATCAGAAGGCGATATATTATTTCCCCGACTGCCGAAGCCTTAAGGTCTATGACTTCCAGGTCTCCGAAAGTGCCTCTTACCGCATGGTGGTCCATCTCGGCAATGTAATCCGCTTTTTGAAGTTCTTTGTAGGAAGTGCCGAGTAATTCTTTTGTACTGCAATCAACGGTAATGCCAAGATCTAATTTTGCCCTGGGAACGGTCTTCAGAATCTTGTCCGCTCCGGGAAGAACCAAATATTTTTTGGGAATGGGGTCGGAACTTAACATGTAAACCGTCTTGCCCAGTTTTTTGAGGCCAAGCCCCAAAGACAACAAGGAACCAATGCAGTCCCCGTCCGGATTAATGTGACAAGCTATAGCTATTGTTTTGGCTTGTTTTATCTTGTTTGCGGCTTTGCGCATGCCGTCTACCACGAGACTCCTCTCTACCCAGTGCTCTTGCAAAAAAAGATATTCTGCCCTACGTCCGTATTATAACATATCCTTTTTTATTTCCCAAGTTCTCTCGGGCCGTATAAGGAACGGGAACTCGGCCCCTCTATTCCGACTTAATGCTGGCCAGCTGGTACAGCCAGCTTACATCTCCATGAAAAGACCATCTGTATATCCAGTACTCCACACCCCATAGCAGAATAGTTTCAAACCCCAGAGCTTCAAACTCCTCTATGTGTGCTGCCATGTACTGCGGCTGCGCTGTCGGAGGGTTTTCCTCTTCCCTATAAACAAGATGCCCCGCTTCCCAGGGCTCCGCCTGCAGCTCTGTTATCCATGGTTTTTTGCCTGCAGCTTTGATCCTCTGCACTATCTTCTTAAAATACACATCTCTTTCTTTTTTGTTTGCTCGGATATAAAACTTCCATCTTCCTATCTTGTATCCTATTGCCGGATATACATTAACCCCAAGAATGTCACACATCTCAAGGCACTCTTCTATCGCATCATGCGGAAGCGTCAAAAAAGATATCACACGCAAGATCCGACTGGGATACGTTGCCGCCGTCAAAATTATCGGCCTATTGCCGGGATCTAATGTTCTGACAAGATCAACCTCTTCTTTTAAAAGATCTTTTCCTATGTACCAGTACTTGGCTCCGAACCTGTTCAGGGCTTCGTTCTCAACCTGCCAGTAATGAATGATCTTCTTGTCCTTATACCGGGTTACGACTTTCTCGACAAATAACAGGGTTTTCTCTTTTATTAGAGCGTTTTTACCCACGTCCTGGCCAAATGAAAGTTTTACTTTTGACATTAGCCATTCGGGAATATAAAATTCCGGCCACCGCGGAGACTTCATGCCAACAACCAATACAAGCGGGATGTCATTTTTAGCTGCCTGCTCTACCTGCCAGTCCAGCTGCGTAAAATCATACACGCCTTCTTCTCTCTCAATCTCGGCCCAGTAAGCCCCCACTCTTAAAACATCAAAATTCATTTCGAGTATCGCCGTATATGTCGTCTGCCAATCCAGATCCAGATACCCGCATTGTATCTGGCTGAAAGTAGTCCCCAACTTTGCCTCTCCGGCAAAAGCAAATCCCGCCTGACACACAATGAGTACGAATATTATTAGCTTCTTCCACATGATATTTCCCTCGTCATTGCGAGGACCAAAGGCCCGAAGCAATCTAAACAACGAAAAGGGATTGCTTCGTCGCTTCGCTTCTCGCAATGACGGCTATTTTTTCCCTTTGTCCGTAACCCAGAATGTCATATATTTCCCCAGGAAAAGCCGCGTCTGGGCATCGAGAGCCGGCAGCGCGCTTAAAAAAATAAAAGTCAATGGCATCAAGAGCCATTGGAACGCATATCCCACTCTTTTAATAATAGCCTTCTTTCCTTTCTGCTTCGGGAGAAGGCAAACACTCAACACAATACTCGTTATCAGGGAGAACGACGCCAGGTTAAAAATGACTCCGGTTATCCTTGGCGCTGAATAGTAAAAAACCGAATGGGAATATTCTCTTGTCGCAAAGATAGCGGGCAACCACCCCACAAACGTAAGAAGGAACGCCCACGTGGACCAGGATATATGCCCTTCGAAAAGTTTCCACGTGTATTTCAGCTTCTTTCCCAGGGAGATCTTTTTGTTTTTTAAAAACCCTCTCATTACTATCGGGAAATTCTCCACGCCCCAGGCCCACCGCCGTTTCTGCTTATACACATTCACCACTGTCTGCCACCAGGTGTCCGCTACAACGGCGTCCATTGACAGAGTTGTGTACATGGGGATCGCTTTATAATCTCCGTCATAATGGAGAAACGCCTTCCAGAAAATAGCTGAATCATCCGATATCATATCTACAGGCCAGAACCCTATGTCTACCAGCGCCTTAAAGCTCATACTGTGACTTGAAAAAGTGACAAGTGTCTGCGGATTTGTCGCTTCTATCAGCTGGAAGAAAGACGATCCTACCTCAAGCACCCTCGTTATTCCCGGCGCGTCCCAGATATTATTGTTGTACACCGGCACCGGCTGAAAACTGGCGCGGGTGCGCTCCGGACAATCGAGATAGTAGTAAGTAAGGGCAGCGAAGTAGTCCTTGTTAACTACCGTATCCGAATCAAAACAAGAAGATACGATATTCTCGAACGGGATCCCTTTTTTCTTAAAATATTCTGCCGCCTTTTTCCCCGCGTACGTTGTGTTGGCCCCCTTGGCCTTTGCCTCGCCTATAATACCATCCGGGTGCTCCACGACAAAAAGATCACAAAACCTGTTTTTGTAGTTTTCTTTTATCCTCTCGACATCCGCCTTCACCTCCTTGGACGCCCGCCCTTCGAGGGCGTAGATCACAACTATCTGCTCTGTCGGGAAAGAGCTGTTTGCCAGGCTTTTTATCCCCGGCTCTATAACCTCTGCCCCTTCCTTTACGACAGGGATAATAACAAGGTGGTGAATGTCCGTAGATAGCGGCGTGCTTGTTCCCCCGGCCTTTTCGTCAAACGTTCTGGTTTTCGCCATCCAGTCCGACCTGTTCTCGGCTGACAGCTTAACATAGGATGCTATAAGGAATATGGTCACATATATCATGCGCATGAGCCAGTACAGGTAAAAAGCTATCATCACCATGGCTGCCGCGAAAGGCTTTGTTACCGCAAGAACTGTCATCCCAAGAATGATCGACCAGCTCACAAAAGCCGGCACTCTCTCGAAAAACCTTTGGGTCTTTCGATCTTTTTCCGGCATTGTAGTTCCTGAAAAAATAAAATCCATTTTAATCCTTTACCGGGAGCGCATCTTTCTCCAGCTCCCCTACTTTCTCTTTCTTCATTACTTTCTGGAATTTATCAAATGATTCTGTCAAGCTTCCTGTGTCCGGGATAATATCTACGGACTTAAGCCGACTTGTCCCCTTGTCAACAAAGTAAAGTTTCCCGCTGTCGTCTGAATAATACATGTCAGTATTGGCTTTTACCTCGAACAGCTCATTTACCTTGACCTCTCCATAATCCTCGATCTCATGAAGCATTACCTTGTTCCCGTCCTGCACCAGGACATGCGAGCCTTTATATACCCAAAAAGCTTGTTTATTGTCCTTCCCGCTAGGACAAACCCATGTAAGCGCAGGCCCTTGCTCAAAGGCTACATCTCCTGTATTGTCTTTCGAAAAATCAAGAATACCTACACGATCTTTTTTGAGGATCAACACTTTTTGCTTGTCTGGATATGGTTTAACACCCAATACCCCTTTATCCACAAATTTATACGGCAGTTTGTTTGCCTCCAACGCACCGCCCGGCCCCAGGAACAAAAGGATCTCATCCCACAACGGCATGATCCTGAAAAACCCCGATTCCCCGAAGATCTTCTGCCCGATGTCTTTGTCCTGTAAGAGTACTTTTTCTCCGCTTTTGTCGTACCCCATCTCGACAAGCGAATTGTCTGCTTTGAGCATATACATCTTTGATCCTCCGACCCCAAACCCCCTAACCCCTGAGAGGAACTCCGGAACGATGGACCCCTCTTCCACGTCGAGCTTATTGACGCTTCCTTTTTGGTATGTAAATATTGTTTCATTGATGGCCGGATCCCACGTTATTGCCTGTGGAATAGATGGAAATAACTGTGATATGTTTTTTGCCGAAGGATCTGTTCCCAAAATGTTGACCCAGACGAACTCCTCTTTGCCCTGGTACACCATTTGCAAAATAAACGAACTGCTTCCGGGCACCCCGTAAAAACCGTTATGCGAGGCCTCTTTAAAGTCGGGGACAAACTCCTCCATCTTAAAAGTTTTCCCTGTCCCCAGGTTTAATATGTCCACCTCGGAGATAGACTGCCCCTCGACCAGCAGCAGAAGATTAAGCCCCGGCACGGTAATGATATTCTTTACGGGCTTATCCAACACGTCCGTAAACTGCCAGGAAGTAGGTATCAAAACAATGCTGTCAAGAACCGTGGCCTCTTCCGCGATAACAGGCACCGTCTGTTCCCAAGACTGGTACCCTTCCAAAGTGATCTTGACATTATAGTTGCCGGGAAGCAGCTCCTGCAGAGTAGCCGGAGATGGCGTATCGACCTGCTTGCCATTGAGATAAATGTCAGCTTTAGGGGGAATTGTAGCTACATATATCAGCCCTGTCTTTTCAAGCCCTTTTCTTGGTCCAGATTCGTATATAAACCCAAGCGCGTACAGGATAAGAAGCGGACAGAGAACCAGATATATGGCTGCAAAAACGTAGAATAATATTTTTCTTAATATTAACATATGATAATTACTTTCATTGGTCTAATCAAATCTACCTTGCGCGGAAGACTTTTGCAAATTAATAGACAAAAAAATCCCGGTCCATAGAATATACTGCGAACCGGGATCTTGTTTTTGCTTATCTTGTACTTATTCTGAGGCCATTTTTATCAGTCCGGGTACATGCATCAGTATCCCAAATATCAAGATCGCCCAGCCAAACCCCATAAGAGGCCCCGCTAAAAGAACTCCGATCCCTATACCAACTACCAAATTGCCCCCAAAATACAGAACGAAAAGCGGTGTTGACAGTTTTTTTGCTTTGTCAATTATGCTCATACTAACACCTCCTTACTCTCATGCCACAAATAAAGACATTTAGTCCATCTGTGTAACTGCTTCCTGTATAAAAGGAAGAAGAGCTTCGGCCTCACCTTTTGTAAGCCTTCCCATCTTGGCAAACCTGAGCTCGCCCTGGGCATTTTTGCTTTCCCTTGAGATCTGGAGTTTCTTTTGTCCGTTATTATATGAAAATATGCTAACGGTTAATCTGTCATTCTCATCTTCCCATACCTTTGAAAACAAGCATTCATCTAAGTCTCGATCATACGGCATAACTACCTCCCGTTTTTGGTTATAATGAAATTCTCATTAAGTATATAGTATTAGCTCTTAAAATACAAAGATTTGTTTTATTATAGCTCTCTCGCCTTCGGCTCGAGGCTCCTTCCGGACGTGCCTAGGATGCGCACACGGTGTCTCCATCCTGCGGTAATTCCACCTCTATTTTGGTAATAAGGCTGTCTACTTCCTTCATTATGTCCTGTGTCAGCATTTTGGATATTTTTATCTCCCTGCGAACGGATTTCAGCATCCCTACAAACCTCTTTAGCATAGCCACCCGCCTCTTTGCCCGGACATCCTCGGGATCAAGCTCTTCTTGCTGCTTGATAATCTCTGTAAGTTCCTTTTTTACGTCTTTTGCGTCTTTCCCGTCTTCAAGAACGTATTTTTTGATCTTTGAATAGTCTGCCCTGTCTATGTCCTTGTTGTTAGCCTGTCGCAGCACATCAACCGCTTCAAAGCTGGGTATCTTCCCCGCCTTTGCATCTTCCGCATATTCCTTCTGTAAATACTGCGGCTCTTCCTTTTCAAGAAAGGAATAAGACCTGAGCAGCTTCATTGCCGTAGGTTTCTTTATGCCTATCTCCTTTGTAGTATAATTGTCAAACTCCTGAAAACCCCAGTCCTTATACAGCTTGTCCTTCCACACAGAGTATAGTATCTGTCCCAGCTGTATCCATGAAGTTTTGAAGTTCTTGACGCTCTCAAGGACTTTGAAACGCATTGAATCATAATCCATATCTTCCATTTTCATTTCAATGTTTTTTATGCTTTTCGTTTTCAGTTCGCTCATGTCTTCCTCTTTCTGTAAGTATAAGTTGTTCGCCCGCCGCCGTCTGGACAAAAAAATAGGACGGTTCATTCTAACATAAACCGCCCCTAAAAAAAAGGCGATCCTTTATAGGGACCGCCTTTTCTGTTGTCACACAAGTTTATTACATTTCTACCGGCTCTGAGCCGCACCCGCATTGGGCGTGGGCCCCTGCCTGGTCCAGATTAAACCTTTCTCTGTCTTTAAATTCTTCCGTTTTACCCTTGTTCCACGACTGAACTGGTCTAAAAAACCCGGTAACTCTTGAAAAAACCTCTACATTACATCCTTTTTTTCCCATAACTCCCTCCTCCTGTATTGACTAAAGATACCATGTAAGTATCATTTAGTCAAGGCCATCTCTCCACTTTTTTAAATAAAATTTATGAAGATATCCGTGGAGGCTCTGGGGGATTTCCGTACTGGGAGGATCCACACCGTGCGCACTTACTAGGCACGTCCAGAAGGAGCCTCGAGCCAAAGGCGAGAGACCCCGGGCGGAGGGGCCCAGGTAGGAAGTTCCCCGGAGCCTCTCTCCCCTATTTTTTCTGTGCATCGATATATGCTTCAGTAAATTTTATGATCTGATCCATCATTTTGACAGACTGTACGGGATACGCGCCCGCTGCACTTTCTCCCGAGAGCATTACGTAATTCGTCCCGTCAAGAATAGCATTTGTCACATCTGAAACCTCTGCCCTGGTAGGCCTTGAATGCTCCGTCATGTGTTCGAGCATTTGCGTAGCTGTAATAACGAATTTTCTCTGCTCGTTACATTTCCTGATTATTTCTTTTTGCAGGACAGCAACTTCATATATCGGAACCGATATCCCCATATCCCCTCTGGCTACCATTATTCCGTCGGATGCTTTTATTATGCTGTCGATGTTTTTTATAGCTTCTCGTGTTTCTACCTTCGATATTACCGGACAAAAATGTCCATTCTTTGCCATAAGATCTCTGACCGTCTCGACATCCTTATATGTCCTTACAAAAGACTGTGCGACATAATCAACCTTACACTTTGCCCCGAAGGCAATATCCTCTTCATCCTGCTCGGTAACACCCGAGAAAGGTATTTTGACATCCGGAATATTAACACCTTTTCTCTCTTTCAACATTCCACCCTCAACAACCTCGGCTTTAATTTTGGTTTTTGTAGCGCCTTTTGACTTCAGTATAATATTTCCATCATCGATGTAAATAAGTGTTCCGGCCACTATTTTCGAGAGGCTCCCCTCATAATCGAAAGGGATGATCCTGGGGTCGCCGTTATCTGGTTCGCCGGTAAGCCAAACCGTGGACTTTCTTTTCAGTTCTTTCTGCTTTGTTCCCTCAAAACGACATACCCTTATCCTGAACCCCTCCAGGTCCTGCATGATCTTTACTGTTCTTCTGTATTTTTTGTTTATTTTCCTTACGATGCTTATGTTGTTCTTATGGCTGGCATGGCTCCCATGGGAAAAATTAAGCCTCACGACGTTGAGGCCCGACATAACCATTTTTCGTATAATGGTTTCTGTATTGCTGGCGGGTCCGAGCGTCGCAACTATTTTTGTTCTCGCCAATCTATTCATATCTTCTCCTTTATATGCTCTTCACACCACTTATAGCTTAAAGCTTACAGCTTATAGCTCTTAATATCCCATCTCGTCCAGCTCTCTTCTCCTCTGGATATATTCTGTTTCCGTGAGCATCCCCTCGTCATACTGCCTGTTGAGTTCTCTAAGTGTATTTTTGTAAACATTGGTTTTCTGCGGGGCTGTGCTTGTAACCGTTGTCTCCTGGTAGGGCAGGAAACTATCGTCTTCGGTTGTTGTGGGGATCGACCCCGGAGAACTCCCGGTAAACTCTTCTTCGGCAAAAGCTAACACCGAAAAACATAACATGCAACATAATATAAATGTTACTTTTTTTTCCATCGTTTCGCCTCTTTTTGCTTAGCTATCTGTGTCACTCCAAAGGCAGAAATAAAGCAGGCTAGTCCCGCTAAAAGGAGGCCGTCGCTTCCCGG
>CAYWDJ010000042.1:0-10754 GCA_964457005.1 uncultured Planctomycetia bacterium | reverse complement strand
AGAAGAAAGTCGCGAAGAAGAAAGTTGCAAAGAAAAAGGTTGCTAAGAAAAAAGTTGCTAAGAAAAAAGTAGCCAAGAAGAAAGTCGCGAAGAAAAAGGTTGCAAAGAAAAAAAAGAAATAAAATAGATGTCAAACCTTTTGAAAAAGCGGTCCTTTTTAGGGCCGCTTTTTTTTGTCTTGAAAATAAATTATCTCATATGCTATAATACGCTCTCACAAAAAAGAATTCGTGATGGGGGCATAGCTCAAGTGGTTAGAGCAACTGACTCATAATCAGTAGGTTCAAGGTTCGAGTCCTTGTGCCCCCACCACTAAATCAGGAAATCCGGTTTAAATATTAGCCGGATTTTTTTATACCCTGCCAGCACTAAATATTGCTATTATTATTAATATCTTGTGAGTCTATATGATTTCTGATAAAATGTCGGTTACGATATTTATAATTTATGGGCGCATGGCTCAGTTGGTTAGCGCGCTGCCTTCACATGGCAGAGGTCGGAGGTTCGAGTCCTCCTGCGCCCACCATAACTTTAAAAGAAGGGTAGATATGTCTGGAAAAAATGATCTAAAATCACAAATTGAACTGCTTATTCTGCTGCAAAACATGGATGGAGAGGCTTTTGACTTGCAGGCCGAGAAAGATTCCTTTCCGGGGCGGATACTAGAAATGGACTCCTTGCTTGCTTCAAAAGAGGAAGGGGCAAAGGTAGCTGCTGAAAATCTTAAAGCCCTTCAAGTCTCAAAGAATGATAAGGAGACTGAAATCGGGGTCAAAGAGGAACAAATCGCTAAACATGAAGGACAACTTTATCAGATAAAGAATAATAATGAGTACAAAGCCCTGCAGGGAGAGATAGACAGCATAAAGGCTGATATCTCGCTGATGGAAGAAGGGATCTTGCAGCTCTTTGATGACATAGAGGCTGCGCAGGCTAAATGCCAGGAAGAAAAAAATATTTTCCAAGAAGAGACAAAGAAGATAGAGCAAGAGAAGGCAAGGATAAACTCGGAAGAAAAAGAACTTGATGCGCGGATCGCCGATCTGCATCAGAGACATAAGGCCGCCACGGATGGGATAGACGCAGATGTATTGGCTACATACGAGAAGATCCGTAAAAATAGAGGAAAGGCCGCTTTGGCTAAGATCACCGGCAATATCTGCGGGGAATGCCATCTGCATCTCAGGCCCCAGATAATAAGCGAGACCACGATGAGGAAAAGACTGGTTCTTTGTGAAAATTGTACCAGAATATTGTACATAGAAGAAGAATAATATGGATAAAGTCACGATATTTGCAGATGGTGGTTCCAGAGGTAATCCGGGTCCTGCGGCGGTGGGTGCCGTTCTTTTTGATAGTAAGGGCAATAAGATTCGAGAGGTCTCAAAGTCCATTGGAGTCGGGACAAATAATGTTGCCGAGTATCTTGGCGCCATTTTTGGTTTGCAGGAAGCATTAATATTAAAAGCTAAGACTGTCACTCTCAACCTGGATAGCCAGCTTGTGGCCAGACAGCTTAAAGGTGAATATAAGGTTAAGGATCAGACACTTAAGAAGTTCTGTCAGATAGCATTGAACCTATTTAAGGGGTTTGACAAGGTAGATATAAAGGAGATTCCCAGAGAGGAAAATAAAGAGGCTGATTCTCTGGTGAATCAGGCACTGAACATTGAGTCATTAATATAGGCTCATGGAAGTAGATCGGGTAATTGCTCTGCGCTATATGCGCAGGGAGGAAAGTCCGGGCTCCAAATAGCAGCGTAGCGGGTAACTCCCGTCCACCGTAAGGTGAGGATCAGAGCAACAGAGACGAGTCTCCGCTTAGGCGGAGAGTGAAACGGGCAATCTCTACGCGGAGCAAGGCCAAATAGGGGAGAAATCGGAAAAGTTTGCAAACGTGCAGACGGACCGGTACGGGGCGGCTAGTCCCGTCAAACTTCCGGGTAGGTTGCATGAGGCTTTCAGCAATGGAAGTCCCAGATGGATAATTACCATTCGCCTGAGCTTTGCGAGGGCGAAGACAGAACCCGGCTTATAGATCTACTTACATGGGTCTTTTTTTTATTTTAGGAAGCAAATGAAGACATATCCAAAATGTATAGAATGTTTTTTCCGCCAGACCGCCGACGCGTCTAAACTAGCCGGTTTTGACGACGCCCTCCGGAAAAAAGCTATGGATATCATAGAGAAGGCCGTTCCAAATTTTTCGATGGAATTGTCTCCACCCGAAATGGCACGCACAATATACGGAACTATTTACGATCTTAGCGGCGGGAAAGACGTATATTGCGATCTGAAAAAGAAAAGCAATGAGATGGCCCTGGAATTGTACCAGGATCTCAATGATAAGGTGGAAAGATCTGACGACCCGCTCTTTACTGCTGTGCGTACGGCAGTAGCCGGCAATGTTATAGACTACGGTGTGCCTCATTCTTTTGCGATAGATCAGGAATTCAAAGAGGCTTTAGGGAAAGATTTTGCCATATTCGATATTGAAGCTTTCCGGGAAGCCCTTGCCGCGTCAAAAAAAGTATTATATCTCTTAGACAACGCGGGTGAGATAGTGTTTGATAAAATACTCGTTGAGACCCTTAACGTAGATGTTGTATGCGCCGTGAGAGGTACGCATGTAATAAATGATGTTACAATGGCAGACGCGGTAGAGGTGGGTCTTGATACAGTTAGCAAGGTCATTTCCAGCGGGTCTGATCTCCCCGGGACCCGGCCTGAGATGTGCACGGATGAATTCCGCGAATATTATAACAACGCGGACCTGATAATCAGCAAAGGCCAGGGAAATTTCGAAACTCTCTCAGATGAAGATAGTCCTATCTTTTTTATTTTTAAGGCAAAATGTGACGTAGTGGCTGAACACATAGGCTGCGAGCTGGGGGATATAATCCTTAAAAAAAGCGATAACTACAGATCCGTGTAATTATTTTTACGGCACCCTTACCTTTGCTCCGTATTGATGGTAAAATAGCTTTGGTGATACTTTATGATCAATAAGGAAATTCTTAATAAGATAAATTCCATATGGCATTCTGAAATTTCACGGAAAGACTTTCTTTCGAAATGTCTTAAGCTTGGCGTGGGCGCCGGGGCGTCTATGTACTTGTTTGGTGCAATGAACAAATACAATGCTTATGCTTCGATCGGGGAAAGAAGAGGGATGAGAGAGGCTCTCTATTACGAGCCTATGGGTGATGATGCCGTCAGGTGTCTGTTATGCCCCAATTATTGCACTCTCTCTAACGGGCAAAGGGGCTTTTGCCGTGTGCGTGAACCCGTTGACGGCAAACTCTATACACTTGTATATGAGCTTGTATGCTCGACACACGTAGATCCAATAGAGAAAAAGCCGTTATATCATGTTCTGCCCGGCAGCAAATCTTTTTCTATCGCGACAGCCGGATGCAATTCAAGATGTAAATACTGCCAGAACTGGACGATATCTCAACGCACGCCGGCGGAAACTAGCAACAAGGTCCTTACCAACCAGAATCTCGTAAATAGCACAATAGCTAATGGATGTGAGTCTATCGCGTATACGTATACCGAGCCGTTCGCATTTTATGAGTACACGCTCAAGGCTTCAGAGCTGGCTAAGAAGAACAATATTTTGAACATACTCGTTACCGGCGGAAAGGTCAACCTTGAGCCTCTAAAACAAATGTCTAAAGTGGCGGACTGCGCTAATGTCGATTTTAAAGCATTTGATGACGAATACCTGAAAAAGGTCTGCGGGCAGAGGTTGGATTATATTCTTCGCAATATTAAGTTCATGGTCGATGCCGGGATGTGGGTGGAGCTTACGAACCTGGTAGTTCCTACCCTGAATGACAGCATGACAAAGATCCGCGAAATGGCGAAGTGGATATTTGCGAACCTTGGACCTGATGTGCCTCTCCACTTTTCAAGGTTCTGGCCCCAGTATAAGCTTAGGACCTTATATCCAACCCCTACCAGCACGTTGGTGGAGGCTAAACAAGTGGCTGAGTCCGAAGGCCTGCATTACGTTTATATAGGAAATATCCCGGGGGAGGGCTTCTCGGATACGACATGCCCGAAATGTAAAAATACGGTCATAAAACGTGCCGGGTACAGGGTTCTGGAGAATCATTGCCCGGATGGTGTATGTAAATTTTGCCAAAATAAAATAGCCGGTATTTGGAAAAAATAACTAATGACATCAAAAAAGATCATAGGCATTTCAATGGTGATCGCGGGAATGACCGCGATCAGTTCACAAATAATTTTCCTTCGTGAATTTCTTATAGTTTTCTATGGAAATGAAATATCGATCGGCATAATACTTGCTTCCTGGCTGATATGGGGTGCGGCAGGCAGTCTTATCTTAGGATATTTTTCTGACAGGTTTAAGAATAAAATATTTATATTCTCTATAGCTCAAATGGCTCTTGCGTTCATTTTGCCGGCAGTACTGTTTGCTATACGTCTTATTCCGAAGATGCTGGGAATTACGACCGGGGAGATCATTGGCTATTATCCTATGATGCTGGCCAGCTTTATTATTCTCGGTATCCCGTGTGTGATAATGGGGTTCATTTTCAGCCTTGTATGTTCCGTCTATGAGGAGGATGAGGGAGGAGCGCCGAAACATGTGGCCAATGTATATATACTCGAGGCATCGGGTGCCTTGATAGGCGGATTTCTTGTAAGCCTGATACTTATACGGGTAATGATCCCTTTTCAGATCCTTTTCATGCTTAGTGCTATTAACCTACTTTCATCGGTATTCCTGCAAAAGATAGGTAAAACTTTTGCGCTAAAAAAAATGATACTGTTTTTAAGTATAGTTATGCTTGTGTCGGTATTGTTTTTTACAGCAAAGGGCGGTCCGCAGTATCTGCAGAGATCCTCACTAAATAAATTGTGGTCAGGGTACAATGTCCTCAGATCTGTTGATACCGTATATGGAGACCTCACGGTTACTTCAAGTGGAGAACAGCGGTCCTTCTATGAGAATGGGTTGCACCTGTACACGGTCCCTGACAAGTTAGGTGCGGAGGAGTCTGTACATTTTGGACTGCTTGAAGCTCCGGATCCTAAAAAAGTGTTGTTGATAGGAGGCGGGGTAGGCGGCCTCCTGGAAGAGATCCTGAAACATCCTGTTGAAAGTATTGATTATGTTGAGCTTGATCCGATGATAATCTCTCTGGCGGAAGAAGTTCTGGATGAGCAAGACAGCGCGTATATTACGGATCCCAGGGTCAATATTATTAATACTGATGGCAGGTTCTTTGTAAAGAACACGGACAATACCTATGATTGCGTAATTATAAGCCTGGGAGACCCATATACTGCACAGATCAACAGGTTCTATACAAGGGGATTCTACCGGGAAGTGGCTAAGATAATGAACCCCGATGCTGTACTCTCATTTATGCTTACATCATCGGCTAACTACATAAGTAAAGAGCTTGAGGACTATCTTCACTCCATCTATCTGAGCCTTTCGGCGGTTTTTCCCGACATTAAGATCGTGCCGGGTGATACTGCGATTTTCCTGGCGTCTAATACCACGGGGCTTCTTACCCTGGACCATATCGCGCTTACGGAACGACTGAAAGAGCGAAATATTGAAACACTGTATGTTCAGGACTACTATCTATTCGATAAACTGTCGCAGGAGAGGGTTGACTACGCCTCCGCTATTATCGAAAAGACGGATCCGGGTGTAAAGGGAAACGAGGATTTTAGGCCGGTGTCGTATTTCTATGCTACCGCTTTCTGGGGGTCACAGTTTAGTACGCCGTTACTTCGCAAAATATTTATAACGATCAAACCGTTCCATATATGGATGTCAGCCATTTTCTTCTGTTTTCTATGTATTCTGTTCGTCCTGTTGTCAAAAAAACGAAAATTTGAAAGAACAGCGGCAATAGCTGTTATGACGACCGGGTTTGCCGAGATAAATTTTCAGATAGCTGTAATTTTGTCTTTTCAGATAATCTATGGATACGTTTTTTATAAAATCGGCATTATTATCACTTCATTTATGGTAGGGCTTGCTTTGGGGGGATTGTGGATATCCAGGCAACTTGCCTCCATGCGGGATGACAGAGCCATGTTTAGGAAGATCCAGGTGGCTATTTGTATATATCCACTTATACTTCCAGTATTTTTCTATTGTTTTTCACGGGCCTCGTCCGGTACAGCGGCATGGGTGGGCGCCAACATAGTTTTTCCGGTACTGCCAATAATAGCCGGATTTATAGGTGGGGTACAATTTCCGCTTGCCAATAAGATATATCTCGGAGAAAGGCGCGATGTCGGGCGATTTGCCGGGATATGTTATGCGCTGGATCTTTTGGGTGCTTGTGTGGGGAGCCTGGTTGCCGCGGCTTTTATTGTGCCTGTGTTGGGTGTATTTCAAGCCTGTCTTCTTGTTGCCGTCATAAATCTGGTTGTGTATATTCTGCTGCTAGCAGTTAGAAGGTAGTATGTGTTTTGATCAAAAAAATAATGGGGACAGGTTTCTTTGGACATCTAAACCTGTCCCCAAAATGTCTTGTAATATAGGGGTATCAGTTATATAATCATTGTTTAATATTAATGTGATATAAAATGAGAGGTGTGAAATGTTTGATTTAGGGGAAAAATTAGGCGATATGTCCAAAATAGCAAGCCAGGCTAAAAAAATGCAGAAAGAGCAGGAGAAGATCCAGAATGAGCAGATTAAGTTATTGAAGAAGATATCTGCCCAGATGGATTCTGTTGAGGCTCTTTTGCGTGCACAGGCAAAATAAGTGATAATATGACAGACGTAGATATCTGGAACAATATAAAAGACATACGAAAAGACCTGCCTAAAAAGGTAAAACTTGTAGCTGCAGCAAAGACACGGTCTCTGGAAGAGGTAAAGGCAGCCATCGGCGCAGGGATAGATATAATAGGCGAGAACTATATTCAGGAAGCGGAAGAGATATTCCCATCTATTGGTAATAAAGTAAGGTGGCATTTTATAGGACATCTTCAGACTAATAAGGTGAAGAAGGCCGTCCAGATATTTGATGTTATTGAGACTGTAGATTCATTGCCCCTGGCTAAGGAAATAGATAAGCGATGTTCCGCTTTAGACAAGGTGATGGATGTTTTTATAGAGATCAATAGCGGCAAGGAATCCCAGAAATTCGGGGTCTTACCGGAAGATGTGTTAGAGCTCGTAAAACAGATCGCGATACTCGAGCACGTTACTGTCAGAGGCATTATGACCATGGGGCCTTATTTTGGGAATCCGGAAGATGCGAGGCCGTATTTCAAGGAAACAAAAATGGTTTTTGATCAGATACAAGATGCCGGTATCAAAGGGATCGATCTTAAGTGTTTGTCTATGGGGATGACCAATTCCTATAAGGTGGCGATAGAAGAGGGCGCGAATATGGTGAGGATCGGAACTAAAATTTTTGGGGAGCGAGAATAGTATGTATGTAAAAGTATTGTTCGATGAAAAAGCAAAAAAAGGCTTGGATTCCGGGCATGGGTTTTCCTGTCTGATTGGCGGAAAAATACTGGTAGATGCCGGAGAAGATCCAACCATGCTTATGAATAATATGAAGCGTCTGATGGTCTCAGCGGAAGATCTGGATGGGGTAATAATTACGCATGAACACTATGACCATACGGGCGGATTGTGGGAGTTATTAAAACAAAAGAAGGGTCTTAAGGTTTATGTGTCAGACACCTTTAGCGATACCTTCAAAGATTGCGTTAAAGAGCTTGGAGGAAAACTTGTTTATGTTAAAAAACGCAGGAAAGTGAATGATGAGGTCTTTGTTACGTCCCCGATCACGACTCGTTATAAGGATAAAGACGTTGCCGAATGTTCTGTTATGATAAAGGGAGATAAAGGTATTTCCGCAATAACCGGCTGCGCTCATTCGGGAGTTTTGGATATAGTTAAATATGTAAAAAGGTCAATGAAAACTGATAATATCTATATGGTGTTCGGAGGCTTTCATCTGAAGGACCTGAACCGCGAGCAAGTTACGGATATAGCGGTCAAATTGAAAAAAGCCGGGGTTAAAAAGATAGGGCCATCCCATTGTTCGGGAGAAAAAGCAAAAAGGGTCTTAAAAGGACAGTTTCATGACAAGTATGTCCCGGTGAAAGCCGGACATATCATACACCTGTAATTACTTTTATGAAAGGTAGCTGTGAATAAAATGAAAGATATTCCTCAAGATGTATATGACATAATTATCGTTGGCGGAGGCCCTGCTGCCTGTACTGCCGGAATTTACGGAGCCAGAGGCAGAATGAATACATTGATGGTCGAAAGTATGTCCATAATGGGACAGGCCACCATGACGGATATGGTAGAGAACTATCCTGGGGTTGACCAGGTCGGAGGCTTTGAGCTCGTCGCTTCATACAAGAAACAGGCTGAAAAGTTCGGTTTGAACTCGTCCTATGGGACAGTTAACAGGATATCTAAAACCATGGTCGACGATCTGCCTTTATGGGAAGTTGAAGATGAGAGCGGCGTGAAAAAAGCATTGTCGGTTATTGTGACAACAGGGGCGAAACCTAAAAAAGTAGGAGTTCCGGGGGAAGACGAGTTTCTGGGTAAGGGCGTGTCGTATTGTGCTACCTGTGATGGCGCGTTCTTTAAAGAAAAAAATATTGTAGTGGTAGGGGGCGGGGATACTGCTGTTGAAGAAGCTCTTTATCTTACAAGGTTCGGAAAAAAGGTTTCTATTGTTCATAGAAGAGATCGTTTCAGGGCAGCAAAGCTCTTGCAGGAGAGAATATTTGCTAATGACAAGATGGATTTTGTGTGGAACTCGGTGGTTGAAGAGATTTCAGGTGCTGATAAAGTGGAAAAAGTGGTTTTGAAAAACATTACTACGGATGAAAAGTCGGAACTTGCCTGTGACGGTGTTTTTGTTTTTGTAGGGTGGGAGCCTAATACCGGGTTTCTTAAAGATACGATCGATCTGGATGAACATGATTGCATTATTGTTGACGCGGCAATGAAAACTTCTCAGGGTGGCATTTTCGCTGCGGGAGACTGTTGTAATAAGGTATTCCACCAGATAGTTACTGCTTGCGGAGATGGCGCCACAGCGGCGTATTCGGCACAGCAATATGTAGAAGAACTTAAAGGTGTTGCATATAAATAGAATAAAATCACATCTTACGGAACAAAGTGAACGTAAGTTGTATGGTTTTGTTCTATCCCCACGCAGGTGGGGATCTGTTTAGGGAAAAAGATTCCCGCTTTCGCGGGAATGAGATAGATATACACATTAATAGGAGGAAATTATGCGTTCTGACCAAATGAAAAAAGGAATAGAGAGAGCCCCGCACAGATCACTGTTTAAGGCGCTTTCTTTTACAGATGAAGAAATAAGCAGGCCTATAATCGGTATTGCAAATTCTTTCAATGAGGTGATACCCGGGCATATGCATCTCAACAATATTGCAGCAGCTGTTAAAGCCGGCGTAAGGTTGGCAGGCGGCACTCCTATGGAGTTTAATACTATCGGAATTTGTGACGGTATCGCGATGGGGCATGCAGGAATGAACTATTCTTTGCCTTCAAGGGAGATCATCGCCGATTCCGTTGAAATAATGGGTACAGGCTATCCTTTTGACGGATTGGTGGCTATATGTGATTGCGATAAGATCGTTCCGGGTATGATGATGGCCATGCTTAGGTTGAACATCCCGGCTATTATTATAGGCGGCGGTCCGATGTTTGCTGGCAGGACAAAGGATAATGAAGCTATTGATCTCATAAGTGTTTTCGAGGGGGTCGGAAAAGTCGCTTCGGGTGAGATGAATGAAGCCGAACTTGGAGATATAGAAAATGACGCTTGCCCCAGTTGCGGATCATGTTCGGGTATGTTTACGGCTAACTCAATGAATTGTTTAAGTGAGGCTTTGGGCTTGAGTCTTCCCGGTAACGGCACGGTTCTGGCTCCAACATCTCATAGATTGAGATTAGCGAAGCAGTCCGGGATGCAGGTTCTTGAACTGGTAAAAAGAGACCTGAAGCCGCGTGATATTGCTAATGAAAAAGCTTTTGAGAACGCTATTGCCGTTGAAATGGCTTTGGGGAGCTCTACTAATACAGTTCTCCATCTTCCTGCTATAGCTAATGAGGCGGGGATAAAACTTGATCTGAAGCTGTTTAACAAGATAAGTGAAAAAACGCCGAATCTATGCAAGATATCACCTGCGGGTGACTCCCATATGGAAGACCTGAATAGAGCGGGCGGGGTCAGAACTGTAATGGCGGAGCTCGCGAAAAAGAAACTTCTTCATACCGGTTTAACCACTGTTACCGGCAAGACTGTCGGGGACATCATAAAAGGCGCAAAGAATTTTGACCCAACCGTTATTCGTCCGGTTGATGATCCATATTCCGTGGATGGCGGTCTTGCTATACTCTTCGGCAATCTTGCTCCGGATGGGGCGGTTGTCAAAAAATCTGCGGTTGATGAGAGCATGCTTATGCATGAGGGGCCTGCAAGAGTTTTTGACGCAGAGGAAGACGCTATGAAAGCTATCATGAATAATAAAATCAATAAGGGCGATATCGTTCTCATACGTTATGAAGGTCCAAAAGGCGGCCCCGGGATGAGGGAAATGCTGAGTCCTACGGCTGCTATAGCCGGTGCGGGGCTGGACAAGGACTGCGCTCTGATAACTGACGGACGTTTTTCCGGAGGGACGAGAGGTGCGGCAATAGGACATGTTTCTCCTGAGGCGCTTGAAGGCGG
>CAYWDJ010000041.1:4147-10826 GCA_964457005.1 uncultured Planctomycetia bacterium | reverse complement strand
CTCAGAAGTTGGTGAAGGACCATTATGCGTTGTATAAATATCTTTCAGAAAGACATGTATGTGAAACAGAAGATAAAGTTGAAGCTAAAGCAAAGGCCTAAAGCTTCTGCCTATAAAGCATAAGAAGGGGCAGGTCCTGAGCCGAAAGGTTCATGGCCTGCCTTTTTATTCTTGGAGGGACATGGAAAAGAGACCAAGTTGGATAAGGGGTAAAGTCTCCTGGAGCAAGACCTATGAGGCCGTGAAGGACCTGTTACACCATAAAAAGGTTAAAACTGTATGCGTTGAAGCTCGCTGTCCTAATAAGGGAGATTGCTGGGACAATAAACATGTTACATTTATGCTTCTTGGAGACATTTGCACGCGAGCATGCCGGTTTTGTAATGTTTTGAAGGGGGAAGGCGCGGATATTGATTGTAACGAATCCTCCAGGATAGCCGAAGCGGTTGAAGCGCTTGGCAAATGGTATGTAGTGGTTACCAGCGTTACCCGGGACGATATTGCTGATGGCGGGGCAGCGGAGTTTGTTAAAACTGTAAAAGAAATAAAAAAGACATCCCCAGAAACTGTGGTAGAGCTTCTTATCCCTGATTTCAAAGGCGACAGAGACGCGTTGCAAATGGTATTGTCTTCCGGGGCTGAAGTTATAGGTCACAATATCGAAATGCCAAAAATTTTGTATAAAGAAGTACGGCCTTCCTCAAATTATGATGTTTCACTGGGAGTGCTGCAAACTCTTAATGAACTTAGATCCGGGAACCCAGAACTCCTTTTGAAGTCTTCTATGATATTAGGCCTGGGGGAAGAAGAAAAAGATATATATGAAACAATGGAGGATCTTATGAGGGCGGGGACCGACATCCTTTATTTAGGTCAGTACCTGAACCCCACGCCTGTAGCGTTTCCCGTTAAAAGATTTTACACTCCGGAGGAATTCGGCAAGCTAAAAGAAAAGGCGGAAGATATGGGGTTTAAGGCCGTGGAATCGGGTCCAATGGTGCGCAGTTCATATAACGCCCATGACGCATATACGAGGGCCAAAAAACATAAAAAGAGCCAAGCTTGACATTGATATTATTTATTCTATAATAAATAGTGTGCTGCTGGCGTTTAAGTGGAAAACCACTAGGCAGCTTAATTCAAAACCGCACGCCTGGGTTTTGGTCCTTGATGATCTCAGGAAAATACCAGTATGTCAGAAATTAATACCAGTTTAAAAAGAACGCCTCTTTTTGAGAAGCATCTTGAATCCGGGGCAAAAATGGTTCCGTTCTCGGGATGGGAAATGCCCGTTCAGTATACAGGGATCATAGCCGAACATATGCATACTCGCGAAAAGGCGGGGCTTTTTGATATATGCCACATGGGAGAATTTGTCCTGAAAGGTCCGGGGGCTTGTGCGGACCTTGATAAGCTTATATCCAGGGTGGTCGCGGATATGCCGCAAGGCAAATGCCGGTATGGACTTCTCCTGGATGAAACGGGCGGAGTGATAGATGACCTCATAGTTTTTCGTATGGAAGCAGATGAATTTATGCTGGTTGTTAATGCCTCGACACGAAAGAAAGATTCCGCGTGGATACGGAAGAATATTTCAGGTGACACAGAATTTACAGATATCTCGGATGAAATATGTAAGATAGATTTGCAGGGGCCTTTGTCCTCGGAAATTCTTGCTAAGCTCGAGCCTTCTTTTGACGAGAATTCTTTGAAGAGATATAGCTTTACAAAAATGGAGATATGCGGGATTAAAACTATTGTGAGCCGGACGGGGTATACCGGGGAACTTGGCTATGAGTTTTATTATGACTCTAAGCAGGCGGCAGTTCTATGGGGCGCTCTCCTGGCTTTTGAAGATGTAATGCCCGTGGGTTTGGGGGCGAGAGATACTCTGAGGCTTGAGATGGGTTATTCTCTTTATGGACATGAAATAGATGATGAGCATACTCCCCTGGAAGCCGGGCTTGAAAAGTTCGTATCTTTTGACAAAGACTTTATAGGAAAAGAAGCTCTTCTAGTTTATGGGGAAAAAGGGGTAGACAGAACTCTTAAGGGGTTCATCTGCGAAACAAGAAGAAGCGCAAGAAGCCATTTTGATGTAATGAAAGATGGGGAGACGATAGGCGAAGTCACAAGCGGGGCTTTCTCTCCGTGCCTTCAGAAAGGCATAGGGCTTTGTTCTCTAGATAAGGAATACGCCGCCGACGGGAGCAAGGTAGTTCTTACCGACGGGAAGATAGAAATAAATGCTGATATTACATCAGTGCCGATATATAATAAAAAGCTATAAGCTATAAGTTGTAAGCTATAGGGTTTAGTGCGTGCGATATAAGTTTTTTACAGCTTAAAGCTGATAGCTTACAGCTAAGAACAGGAGGTAGCAATGATACCGGAAAATCTTAAATATACCAAAGAACATGAATGGATCAAGGTAGACGGGGATGAGGCAGTGATCGGGATTACCGACCACGCCCAGGCAGAACTTGGAGATATCACTTTTATTGAGCTTCCGCAGGAAGGGAATGACATCGTAAAAAGCGCCAGCATAGCGACCGTTGAGTCTGTAAAAGCGGCGAGCGATGTGTATTCACCTCTTTCCGGAAAGATAGCAGGTGTTAATGCCGCCCTTGAAGCTGAACCGGAGAAAATGAACCAATCGCCTTATGCGGATGGATGGATATGCCGTATCAGCATGACGGATGTGGGTGAGCTTGAGGGGCTTATGGATGCGTCGGCGTACGAGGAATTCCTTAAGGAGTCGTAAAGAATGACATATATTTCGAATACCTCTCAAGATAAAAAAGAAATGCTTGAAGTTGTCGGGATCAAGAGCGGGAAGATGGATGATCTTTTCGCCGGTATCCCAAAAGAGCTGAGGGCTAAGTCTTTTGATCTCCCTGACGGGAAATCTGAATTCGAGGTAGAAAGACATGTGCGCGCCTTAGCGGCAAAGAACGCTACGGGGCTTATCAATTTTGTTGGCGGCGGGTTTTATGACCACTATATACCCGCGGCTGTCGATGCGGTAACGTCACGTTCAGAATTTTATACAGCATATACGCCGTATCAGCCGGAAGCTTCGCAGGGGACGTTACAGGCAATGTATGAATACCAGAGTTGTATATGTCGTCTTACGGGAATGGATGTATCTAACGCATCACTGTATGACGGTGGTACAGCCCTCTATGAAGCGGCGATGATGGCAATACGTATAACAGGCAGGAATAAGATCATCATGGATGGCGGAGTCAATCCCATATATCGTAAAATGATGGCCTGCTATACAAGTAATCTCTCAATTGAATTTGTCGATGTTCCCCTTGCTCATGAGCATAGCTATAGGGACATTGTTGATAAGTATCTTGATGACAAAACAGCGGCGGTTATTTTACAGAATCCTAATTTTTTCGGGACAATAGACGACCATAGAGATATAGCCGAGAAGTGTCATAAACACGGCGCGCTTTTAATAGAAAGTGTTTATCCATTGTCTCTGGGGCTCTTGAAAACCCCGAGAGAAATGGGTGCCGATATAGTGACAGGAGAAGGGCAGAGTCTTGGTATTCCTCTTTCATTTGGGGGCCCGTATCTGGGGTTCATGGCTACACAAAAAAAGTATGCCAGGAAAATGCCGGGCCGTATTTCAGGGTGTACGCTTGATGCAGACGGGAGAAGGGCGTTTGTTCTTACCCTGCAGGCCAGGGAACAGCATATTCGACGGGAAAAAGCTACGTCAAATATTTGTTCAAACGAAGCGCTGTGCGCGTTAAGGGCGTTGGTCTATATGTCTCTTATCGGGAAAGAAGGCATTAAGGAAATAGCACAGCTTTGTGTTGATAAAACAGAGTATGCTAAACAGCGTCTCGATGAAATAAAAGGCGTTGAAGTGAAAAGAGAATGGCCGACTTTTAATGAGTTTGTAGTTAAGCTCCCCAAAGATCCGAATGAGGTTATCGGCAAGCTTATTGCCAAGGGTATTGCGGCGGGGTTCCCATTGGGCAGATATTATGACAGTATGAAAGATTATCTGTTGGTGGCCGTCACGGAAAAAAGAACTAAACACGACATATCAGTTTTAGCGGATGAATTGGAGGCGGCATTATGGAGCTGATATTCGAAAGATCAAAGACAGGTAGGAGAGGCGTAAGAATGCCTGTGAAGGATGTTCCGGCAAGCCTTAAGCTGTCCTCGAAGTTCACAAGAGCGAAAGACGCGGCTCTTCCCGAGATAGCTGAGCCGGAAGTCGTAAGACATTTTACTAATCTATCCAAACTGAACTTCGGAGTAGACTCACACTTTTATCCCCTGGGGTCATGTACGATGAAATATAATCCCAAGTTTACGGAAAAGCTCGCGGCTTTAGAAGCTTTTACATCACTGCATCCTTTACAGCCCCAGCTTATTATGGGGGGGATGCTTACACAGGGAGCCTTGGAACTTATATACAATCTTGAAAACGTTCTTTGTGAGATCACAGGCATGGATGCTTGCACTCCTCAGCCCATGGCCGGAGCTCACGGTGAACTTACAGGTGTAATGATAATAGCCGCTTATCATAAAAAGAAAGGGTTCCGAAAAAAAAATATTCTTATTCCAGACTCGGGGCATGGCACCAATCCCGCTTCCGCTGCTATAGCTGGGTATGATGTTATCGCTGTTCCCTCGGATGAGCACGGAGTGATGGATATTGATAAATTTAAAGAACTTCTTA
Organism: uncultured Planctomycetia bacterium; assembly: GCA_964457005.1. Taxonomy (GTDB): domain Bacteria; phylum Omnitrophota; class Gorgyraeia; order Tantalellales; family Tantalellaceae; genus CAYWDJ01. Next base: position 6,115 of record CAYWDJ010000041.1, on the reverse strand, counting down.
ACGATGAAGTCGCGGCAGTAATGATGACCTGTCCTAACACTGTAGGATTGTTTAATCCCCATGTAAAAGAAATAGCGGATCTTACGCATAAGGCCGGAGGCCTTATGTATTATGACGGCGCGAACCTGAACGCAATAATGGGCAAGGCCAGACCGGGTGATCTGGGTTTTGATGTTCTTCATCTTAATTTGCATAAAACGTTCGCAACACCCCATGGCGGAGGTGGGCCCGGGGCAGGCCCCGTGGCTGTCACAAAAGAACTTGAACAGTTCCTGCCTATATCGCGTGTCGTGAAAAGGAAGGACGGAACATTCGCACTCGAATACGATCTTCCCGATTCGATCGGATATATCTCACAGTTTTATGGAAATTTTGGAGTGATGGTAAAGGCTTACGCGTATATAGTGATGATGGGGAAAGACGGCCTGATAGAGGCAAGTGAGAACGCTGTTCTGAATGCCAACTATCTAAAAGCCAGACTTAAAGACGACTATGATATTCCGTACAGTGAAAACTGCATGCATGAATTCGTAATATCCGCTGTCAAACAGGCGGAAAAAGGCGTGCGCGCAATAGATATTGCCAAAGCTCTTCTTGATAAAGGGATACATCCTCCGACAATATATTTTCCACTTATAGTAAAAGAGGCAATGATGGTGGAGCCGACGGAGACAGAGTCAAAAGAAACCCTTGATGCATTTGTCGAAGTAATGAAAGAGCTGGCTGTACTGGCCGAGAAGGATCCCGAAGCATTTAAGAAATTTCCATCAACTACATGTGTCAGGCGACCCGACGAGGTGAAGGCCGCCAAAGATATGGATGTTGCCTGCCTTGCAAATTAACAATAAATGGACCTAATAACATTTGTACCAGACACCCCGGAGGCAAATATTGCCCTGGATGAGCTTCTCCTTGTCAAAGCGGAGACAGGTGAGGTTGGGGAGAGTTTGCGTTTTTGGTCAGGGGAAGATTACTGTGTTGTTCTTGGCCGGGCGTGTAAGGTGGGCGCGGAAGTGAATGTTGATGACTGTCGGAGGGACAATATAAAGATATTGAGAAGGGCCTCTGGCGGAGGCACTGTTCTTCAGGGTAAGGGATGTTTTAATTATTCACTTATTCTGTCCTATGATAGGGAGCCTTCGTATAAAGAGGTAACGAGTTCCTATAACATCATTCTCACAGGCATATCCAACGCACTTTCAACTCCGGATAGAATATTGACAGTCCTTCCTTTGTGTGACATAGCATGTAATGAGCGTAAAGTGTCAGGTAATGCTCAATGCCGTAAGAGGAAATACTTTCTTCATCATGGCACGTTTCTCATGGATTTTGATATTGATAAAATAGGGATTTATTTAAAACATCCGCCAAAAGAGCCTGAATACAGGGGAGGCCGCAGTCACGAGGGGTTTTTGATGAACCTCCACGAAGAAAACAAAACCATAGAAAACACCATCAAAGGAATTTATTTAGATGATACCTCTGGTGTGTGGGAGCCCGCAGCAAGCGATCTGGAGCGATTAAGCGATCTTATACAGGGCAAATATTCTCAGGATAAATGGAATCTGGCTTTCTGATCCGAAGGCTATTCTTGAACACGGTTGTTGTATTTCCCTGTCTTCGAATCCACTTCAATAATATCCCCCTCCGTTCATTAATAGAAGAATACGTTTTCAGCTTTTTTTAGAGCGGTAGCGCTTAACGATGACAGTGTGACTTTTGTTTCCGTGTCGGATACTGCTTCAAGAAAAATTCCGACCCTTGTTGTATTCACTTGTTTTTTGAAGTTTATTACTATAATGTATCCGTCACGCCTGTTTTCCTGATAAATGGTGAGCTTATTAGCATGAACTTTAGCTACCATCCTGTCAAAAGTCTCATCGTATGTTGCTGAAAAAAGCCTTTCAACTCCTGAAGAGCGGGCTTGTTCCAGGTCCGCGATATTAATGCCGGCAAGAGATGCGGGAA
>CAYWDJ010000041.1:0-4047 GCA_964457005.1 uncultured Planctomycetia bacterium | reverse complement strand
AAACGGCATATATTATAACATATAGGCGCTAAACGAGAGGGTAACAGGGAAGAAGTCATAGTTTATACACACAAGGGGAGAACAATGAAAACAGAATATTTTAACATTTTGAAGGAAAAATTGGGCGATGAGAATCTTAAGAAAATAGAAGCTCTGGAAAACCCAAAGCTTCATAATTTTATAGCTAAGTACATAGAGGTTTGCAATCCGGATACAGTGTTCGTAAGAACCGATGATCCGTCCGATGTAGCATATCTCAGGCAGCAAGCCATTGATAAGGGAGAGGAGATACAGCTCTCAACAGACGGTCATACTATGCATTTCGACGGATATTTTGACCAGGCCAGAGACAAGGCTCATACGAAGTATCTTTTAAGACCGGACGAAGTTCTGGGGTCCGACATTAACTCGGAGGAAAGAGAAGTCGGGCTTAAGGAAGTACATGATCTTTTGAAGGATTCCATGGTTGGAAAAGAAATGTATATATGTTTTTTCTGCCTTGGACCAACCAATTCAGCATTTTCTATTCCGGCTGTTCAGATCACAGACTCAGCATATGTAGCCCACTCGGAGGATATCCTGTACAGGTCAGGTTATGAGCAGTTCAAAAGCATAGGTGATTCTGAAAGATTTTTTCGATTTGTTCATACTGCCGGAGTTATTGAGAACGGAGCGAGTAAAGATGTGGAGAACAGGAGGGTATACATAGACCTTTGCGAAGAAATCGTGTTTAGTACAAACACTCAGTATGCGGGAAATACCGTCGGGCTTAAGAAGCTTTCCATGCGCCTGGCTATTAAGAGGGCATCCGAAGAAGGTTGGCTTACAGAGCATATGTTCGTTATGGGGGTTCATGGTCCGGACAAAAAGAGAGTGACATACTTTACGGGATCCTTTCCGTCAGCTTGCGGTAAGACAGCTACAAGTATGCTTGAAGGGGAAAAGATAGTGGGAGATGATATAGCATACTTAAAAACAGTTGATAATAAGCTGCGTGCGGTAAATGTTGAAAGAGGGATCTTCGGTATTATCAAAGACGTTAATGATGACGGCGATCCGGCTATCTTTAAAGCTCTGACCGATCCGGGGGAAGTAATATTCTCAAATGTGCTTAATGCTAGCGGCACGCCCAGGTGGCTTAATGATGGCCGTCCTGACCCCAAAGGCGGAGCAAATTTTTCGGGTGAATGGGTTCCTGGTAAAACGGGGGTAGATGGAAAACCAGTAGAACTTGCGCATAAGAACGCAAGATACACTATTCGTATCGAGAGTCTTGAGAATTGCGATGAGAACCTGAACAACCCTGCGGGCGTTGAAGTCGGTGGAGTTATATATGGCGGAAGAGACTCTGACACTAACGTACCCGTACAGCAGTCATTTGACTGGGCGCATGGCATTCTTACTCAGGCTGCTACGATAGAGTCTGAGACAACTGCGGCGACACTGGGACAGGAGGGTGTCAGGACCTTTAATTTGATGGCAAACCTGGATTTCTTATCCATTCCCATAGGAAGATACATACAGAACAACCTGGATATCATAAAAGAGCTTAATAACGTGCCCCGTATTTTCCATGTTAATTACTTTTTGAGGGATGAGGATGGAAAATTTCTTAACGGCATTAAAGATAAACATGTTTGGATTAAATGGATGGAGCAGAGAGTTAATGGCGAGGTTGAAGCGATTAAGATTCCTACGGGATATATTCCCATGTACGAAGACCTGAAAAGACTTTTTCAGGAAGTTCTTGGGAAAGAGTTCACCAAGTACCAGTACACGGAACAGTTTAAGCTGCGTATTCCTGAGATTCTTGCCAAGATAGAGAGGATCAGGGAAATATATCATACCAAAGTGTTTGATACCCCGGCTAGCCTTTTTAAGGAGCTGGACGAGCAGAGGGCAAGGCTTGAGGTGTGTCAGGCAAAGCATGGCGATTATGTAGCGCCGACAACTTTAGAAAAAGACCAGGACTAAAACGGGAGTATTGATATGGGAAAAACAAAACCTGTAGTATTTCTTGATATCAAAGAAGTGCCTCTTTTCAGGCAAGGCAAGGTCAGGAATGTATATGACCTGGGAGATAAGCTTCTTTTTGTTGTAAGTGACAGGATATCAGCGTTTGATGTTATCATGCCTAACGGCATTCCCAATAAGGGAAAAGTTCTTAACGCAATATCTTCTTTCTGGTTCGAGTATACAAAAGATATTATCAAGAACCATATGATAACCATTGATGTTGATGAGATCATCGCAGTAGACGATCGTCTTGCTCCGTATAAGGAGCTGCTTGATGGCAGGGCCATGCTTGTTAAAAAAGCTGAACCCATCATGGTTGAATGTATCGTGAGAGGGTATATCTCAGGGTCGGGTTGGAAAGACTATCAGGCCACGGGCAAGGTCTCCGGCATAACGCTTCCTGAGAATATGCAGCTTTCAGGCAAGTTTGAAGAGCCGATCTTTACGCCGTCCACTAAGGCGGAAGAAGGACATGATATGAACATTTCGCAGGATGAGATGAGATCGAAAGTCGGTGATGATGTGTTTGAACTTCTTAAAGACAAAAGTATCGCTATTTATAAGGCTGCTCGTGATTATGCGGATGAAAAAGGCATAATTATCGCTGACACGAAATTTGAGTTTGGCAAGATAGGGGATGAGATCATTATTATGGATGAAGCTCTCAGCCCTGATTCTTCGAGGTTCTGGCCCAAAGCCGACTATGAGCCGGGACGGCAGCAGAAGAGTTTTGATAAACAGTTTCTCAGAGATTATCTTGAAAGCCTTGATTGGGACAAAACCCCTCCGGGGCCGGAACTCCCGGAAGATATAATAGGGAAAACATCTGAAAAATATATTCAGGCGTACAAGATATTGACTGGGATGGATCTGTGAAACCTAAAGTAGTTCAAATAGATCCCCAGAACATAGACCTAGAAGAATTAAAGCATGCGGCAGAGGTTATCAACAATAGAGGCCTTGTCGCTTTCCCCACAGAGACAGTCTACGGCCTTGGAGCCGATGCGTTGGATTCAAAGGCTGCTACAAGTATATTTGAGGCAAAAAAAAGGCCGCTGGACGATCCTCTAATAGTACATATCGCGGAAAAGGATGACCTGTACAGGCTTGTGCAGGAGGTCCCTCACGAAGTGGAAAAACTTATAGAACGTTTCTGGCCGGGGCCTTTAACGGTTATTCTAAAGAAAACAGACCTTGTCCCCGACATAGTTACGACAGGACTCGATACTGTTGCTGTCAGGATGCCGTCAAATCCTATTGCCAGAAAGTTTATCTCACTTTGCGGGACGCCTCTGGCGGCCCCGTCCGCAAACTTGTTTGGCAGGCCATCTCCGACAACGGCGAAGCATGTCGTAGATGATCTTAACGGGAGTATAGACCTTGTGATAGATGGCGGATCCTCCGAGATCGGGGTGGAGTCGACGGTAATAGAGTTTGATGAGGGGAAGACCATCGTGCTAAGACCCGGCGGGATTAACCTCGAAGACATAAAGCTGTTTGTCGGGGACATAGAGCTTGCCGAAGAAACAGGTCACATCGAAAGATCACCCGGTAAATATCCGCAGCATTATTCGCCAAAGGCAGAAGTGGTTCTTGTAGAAAATTCATCCGATCAGGTAGAAGAGGTGTTAACTGCCGCATATCGTCTGGAGCAGGAGGGTAATAAAATAGGTATCCTGTCAACACGGGAGCATGAAGACAGCTTTCGGGCCTTTTGCGTAAAAGTTCTTGGACCGCAGAAAGACGGAAAAATATGCGCCTCGCGCTTATTTCATATGCTTAGAGAATTTGATGTTGATGAGGTGAACGTTATAGTTGCTGAAGGTATACCCGAAGATGGATTGGGTTATGCGGTTATGAACCGTTTGAGGAAGGCTGCCGGACCTGATCTTTATTAAATATTCCCGCGAGATAATTCTGAAATTCTTCACTTTTTACAATATCATCATATGAAAATATAACTATGCCGGGAGGAGAGAGGGCGTTGAGCTCTTTTATCTGGGACTTTAATATGTTCGGTTTCTTTTCCAA
>CAYWDJ010000040.1:1764-10866 GCA_964457005.1 uncultured Planctomycetia bacterium | reverse complement strand
TCATTGCGAGCGCAGCGAAACAATCTCTAACACCTATAAAATGACGTCATTGCGAGCGCAGCGAAACAATCTCTAACACCTATAAAATGAATTTACCATTTTATTCCTCATCCACACCGGGTATCTGCCCAAATGTTATAGGCCCTTTAGCGTTCCCCGTTATGAACTGTTTAACAACTGGATCTTCTGAATTCTCTATCTCGTCGGGCGTTCCGTTCGCAATTATTTTACCCTTGTACAGCATAGCTATCCTGTCAGCTATCTTATAGGCACTTTTCATGTCATGTGTAACCGTTACGGATGTAGTCTTAAGCTTGTCATGCAAATACCGTATAAGGTCATTGATAATGTCCGCCATTATGGGATCAAGCCCCGTTGTAGGTTCGTCAAAAAGGATTATCTTGGGATACATGCTGATAGCCCTCGCGAGCCCGACCCTTTTTTTCATCCCGCCTGACAGTTCCGCCGGCTTAGCTTCTTCAACTCCGTAAAGCCCTACCATATCAAGACATTCAGCTACACGGTTCTTAACCTCCGTCATTGTCATATCTGTATACTCTATAAGCTGAAATCCTATATTCTCAAGTACGTTCAGTGAATCAAAAAGAGCCGCCCCCTGAAAAAGCATGCCATAATCCATCCTAATCTTATTCATTTCTTTATTCGCGACCTTTGTTATGTCTACACCGTCAACAATAACCTTCCCTGAATCGGGACGCATAATACCTATCATGTGCTTCAAGAGCACGCTTTTCCCGCAACCGGACCTGCCTATTATAGCAAGGGATTCCCCGGTATTGATCGTAAGGTTCAGGTCTTCCAAAACCCCGTGCCCGCTCAAACTCTTATATAGATTCTTGATCTCTATCATATTTTTTTACCCTACCTTACAAAGAAATAAAACATGGCTGTCAACAGACAATCCACCACGATTATAAGTATAAAGCTCCGGACAACACTCGAGGTGGTAGCCATGCCAACACCCTCCGCGCCTTCTTTTGCATTAAACCCTTCGAAACAGGCTATATTGCATATTATCAACGCGAAAGAAATGCTCTTAATAACACCCGTCATCACGTCTTTGAGCTGCATGGGATCCCATGTCATTTTCATATACATTGCCGGCGGGATATGGAGTTTTCCCACGCCTATTAGATATCCGCCCAATATACCGAAAACATCGGCATAGATCGTTAAAAGCGGAAGCATTACCAGAAGCGCCAGGAAACGCGGAACGACAAGATGCTGTATCGGGTTAGCCGAAAGGGTTTCCAGAGCCTCTATCTGCTCCGTCACCTTCATGGTCCCGACCTCCGCCGTGATAGCGGCCCCGCATCTTCCCGCAACGATAAGCGCCGTAAGTACTGGTCCTAGCTCTCTTACCAGAGAAAGCGAAACCAGGGACGCTATATACATCGCGGCCGAAACTTTCTGCATCTGGTACGCACTCTGAAGCGCCAGCACCATACCCGTAAAAAAACTTATCAGAAATACAATAGGAAAACTGGCGACGCCGACACTTCCCATTTGCTGAAGGACCTGCCTTTTACGCATCCCGGGAGCAAATGTCCAGAATATCGTCTGGGCAAAAAGTACCGCATTCCCGCCTAAGTACTTTAGGTACCCCGTCAGTTTGCTTCTTATAAGCTCAATAAACTGTCCGCACGTATTAATGATATTTATCACATCCGGCCCCGTATTTTGGATTTTTCATTACCAATTTTGGTTTTCCAATTTTTCATTTTGGATTTTTAATTTTTAATTACCCTTCTATCCCTGTACCGGCTCTTTTTTTGAGAGTGTGAACTTAAGCTCCGTCTTCCCTTTGGGATATGTCGCCTTGATCATAATTCCCTCGTCATATGATCCAGCCAGGATCTCTTCAGCTAACGGATTTTCAAGATAACGCTGTATGGTCCTTTTTAAAGGACGCGCGCCGAACGCATTATCAAAACCCTTGTTTATAAGGAACTCTTTCGCTTTCTTATCCAGTTCTATCTCTATGTTCTTTTCTTTGAGCCTGTTCTGCACATCTCTAACTTCTATCTCGATTATCGTAGTGAGATCTTCTTTAGTAAGCCCCCTGAAAACGATAACATCGTCTACCCTGTTAAGGAACTCCGGCTTAAATGACTTTTTGACCTCTTCAAGAAGCCTGCCCTTCATATCCTTGTATGTTTCTTCTTGCTTCTGCGTCTTGAACCCTATAGAACCCGCCTTTTTAAGCAGGTTAGCTCCTATGTTCGACGTCATTATCATTATCGTATTCTTAAAGCTTACTTTTCTGCCATAAGAATCCGTAAGTCTGCCTTCATCGAGCACCTGCAGAAGTAAATTAAAAACATCCGGATGAGCTTTTTCTATTTCATCAAGAAGAACAACGGAATAAGGCCTTCTCCTCACCTTTTCGGTAAGCTGGCCGCCCTCTTCATATCCCACATATCCCGGAGGAGCACCGACAAGCCTTGAAACATTGAACTTTTCCATGTACTCGGACATATCTATCTGTATTACCGCGTCTTCATCCCCGAACATTACTTCCGCGAGTTTTTTTCCAAGAAGCGTTTTTCCCACACCTGTAGGCCCCATAAAAATAAAAGTGCCTATCGGCCGGTTCGGATCCTTTATGCCCGCCCTGGACCTTCTTACAGCATGAGCGATAACGCTTATGGCTTCACCCTGCCCCACTACCAGTTCCTTAAGGGTTTCCTCGAGCTTAAGATATTTTTCAGATTCTTTTTCTTCAACTTTTACCAGAGGAATACCTGTCCAGTTCGACACTATGGACGCTATGTCTTCTTCGTCAACTATAACATCCTCCCGTGTCCTGTCTTTTTTCCATGCAAGCTTTTTTTCCTCGAGTTCTTTACGGGATTTTCTTTCAGAGTCCCTGAATCTAGCGGCCTTTTCAAAATCCTGATTTTTAACCGCTTCTTCTTTTTCCCTCTTCAGAAATTCTATCTGTTTCTCGTCATCATTAAGCTCCGGCGGCATTACCATAGTATCGAGTTTTGCCCTTGCCCCCGCCTCATCTATAAGATCTATAGCCTTGTCCGGCAGAAACCTTCCGCTTATGTACTGGTCCGACATCTTTGCCGCGGCCTCAAGCGCTTTATCGGTGTATGTTATCTTATGATGCGCTTCATACTTATCCCTAAGTCCCTTAAGTATTGCATATGTTTCCTCAACACTAGGCGGATCGACATTGACCGGTTGGAACCGTCTTTCCAGAGCCGGGTCTTTCTCTATATTCTTACGATATTCATCCAATGTTGTCGCTCCTATACACTGTATGTCGCCCCTCTGCAGAGAGGGTTTTAGTATATTTGACGCGTCTATAGCTCCTTCAGCTCCGCCTGCACCGACAAGCGTATGTATCTCGTCAATAAAAACTATCACTTCGGGAGTATCCTTGATCTCTTTCATGATAGCCTTGATACGTTCTTCGAACTGACCACGATACTTTGTGCCCGCGATCATCATTGCCAGATCAAGAATGATAAGCCGCTTCCCCTTAAGTGTCTCCGGGATGTCACCCTCTATTATCTTTTGTGCCAAACCTTCAACAATAGCTGTCTTCCCGACACCGGCTTCGCCGATAAGTACCGGATTGTTCTTTTTCCTCCGGCTTAGTATCTGCACAACTCTATGGATCTCTTTATCTCTTCCGATAACTGGATCAAGCTCATCCTGGCTGGCCATCTCAGTAAGGTCTCTTCCAAACGAATCAAGAGCGGGAGTTTTGCTTTTCTTCTTGGGTTTCGCCCCTGACGGACCGTTATATCCCGGTACCGACGATCCCAAAAGATTCAAGACTTCCTCTCTCACACTCTTAAGATCTAGCCCCAGATTAAGAAGCACCTGGCTGGCAACGCCATCCCCTTCCCGGATAAGCCCTAGCAAAAGATGTTCCGTGCCGATATAGTTATGCCCCAGACTCCTGGCTTCATCCATAGCAAGTTCTATGACCTTTTTAGCTCTCGGAGTAAACGGAATATCGTCGCTTATCGTCTGTCCCGGTCCCGACTGTACGAGCTTTTCAACCTCTTCGCGGATGCTTTCCGCGTCAAGCCCCAGGCTTGTAAGAACCGCGGCAGCTACGCCTTCCCCCTCTTTAACCAGTCCCAAAAGAATATGTTCCGTCCCGATATAATCATGGCTAAATCTTTTTGCTTCTTCCTTTGCTAAAAGAATTACTTTTCTTGCCCTCTCAGTAAATCTGTTAAATGCTGGCATCTGTGTTTCCTCCTATTCCAATGTCATTCCCACAAAATATGTCATCCCCACAAAATATGTCATCCCCACAAAATATGTCATCCCCGCGAAATATGTCATCCCCGCGAAAGCGGGGACCTATTTTCCTACCAATTTCCCCCTAATGAGATCCGCTCTTTTTATATCCCTGTCGTATGGCGCGATTTCCTGATGTGCCACTTTCTGGAGATGCGCCGGCTGAGAAACAAGCAGGATCTCGTTTATCGTATTTATATCAATATCCTCTTTCAAAAGACCAAGATCAAGACCGAGCCTGACCGTTGACAAAAGCTTGATCGTTTCACTGGAGGTAATTATACTCGCGCTCTTAAGCGTGTCGAAAGACCTGAATACCCTGTCCGCAATCTCCTCTTTCTTCCTCTTCAAAAGTTCTTCTCTTGTAAATTCTTCTCGCGTTATTATCTTATCGATAACCCTGCTCAAGTTGTCAAGAATATCCATCTCGGAATGCCCTAGGGCAAGCTGGTTGGATATCTGAAAAAAATCTCCCAGAGCTTCCGTGCCTTCCCCGTAAAACCCTCTTATGGTCATCCCGACCTTTGAAATAGCCTCATATACATTTTCTATCTGCCCTGTCATTGCAAGAGCCGACAAGTGAAGCATAACCGACGCCCTGAGGCCCGTTCCCGTATTGGTGGGACAAGCCGTAAGGTACCCAAACTGGTTTGAATAATCGAATGGCACCAATTTGCCCAGCTCGCCATCGACTTCATCCGCTACACGCCAGGCCTCTATCACGTTGAACCCCGACTGGAGCACCTGAATCCTGAGATGGTCCTCTTCATTAAGCATAATGCTTATGATCTCTTTGTCTCCCACAACAAGACCTTTAGCGGCCGCGTCTTTCGTATGGTCCGGGCTCATCAAATGTCTCTCAACGAGGAACTGCCTGTCCAGAGGAGACATATCCTTTATTCTTATAATTTCGGAACCCTTAAGAAAATCGCTTTTCTCAACAGCCTTGAGCATTGCTTCAAGCGTTTTTTCTCTACACGCCTCATCTGCCCAGCTGAAATACCTGTGTCCAGCAAGGTTCCTGGCAACCCTTACCCTCGTCGATATCGCTATATTGGATCTGGGGCCATTTCCCAAAAGCCATTCACACTTATTGTTTGACAGATCATCTATTTTCATGCATCTACCTCATCGCCGTTGATCTCTTTTTCAAGATCTTTTAGCCTGTCCCTGAGAAGCGCCGCTTTTTCAAATTCCTCTGAACGGATAAGCCCGTCAAGCTCGTCCTTAAGACGCTTAAGGTTTTCCTGCTGTTCTTCGGTCCACTTGTCCATGAAAGGTACCTTGCCCAGATGTTTGTCTGAACCATGGATCTTTCTCAAGAGATCACTCAAATTCCTGGAGAAAGCCTCATAGCATTTCCCGCAGCCCAAACGCCCTTCCTTTTGGAAGTCATAGTAGGTCATGCCGCAACCTTCGCACTTTACCGTACTTTTTTCCTGTACCTTCCCGCCTTCCGGAAGCGGCGCGAAATCCATAAGGCCGGACAAAAGATCGGTGAGCCCGAAATGCGACTGCATCTCCTCACTTTTTGACTGGGCGCAAACATCACATATGTGTATCTTGCTAACCTTGCCGTTAACTACTTCCGTAAGGTGAACTGTAGCCTCATTCTCTCCGCAAACATCACAATCCATTTCTCCCCTTCAATCAACTCGTTAGCTATAAGCTTTAAGCTATAAGCTTTAAGCTATATGCTATAGGTTATTTTTGGCCAACTTACAACTTATAATCGTTACCTCACCTTTTTAGCTATAAGCTGTATTCTAAAAATTCCAACTCTTGCCTTAAAATTACAGCTTACAGCTTATAGCTTACAGCTTTCCTAATATTCCGCCCCTTCACTTCTTGTAAGCTGACGATAATCTTCTATAAGCTGGATCGTAACTTTCCCCGGCTTCCCGGGACCTATTGTTTTATCGCCTATCTTAACAACAGGAATAACCTCTGCCGCTGTTCCGGTCAAAAAACATTCTTCCGCGGAAAAAATATCTTCCGTTGTCATTTCCTGAAACCCGGTATCCAGCCCCCTTTTCGAGGCAAGCTCCATAACCGCTTCCTGTGTTATCCCCCTGAGCGCTCCCATTTCCGGAGGCGGGGACAATAGCTTCCCGTCCTTAACGATAAACACATTGTCGCCGGAGCACTCGACCACTTTACCGTCTATGGAAAGCATAAGGGCCTCGGGAACTCCCGCCTTGATACATTCGATCTTGGCAAGAATATTGTTAAGGTAATTAAGCGACTTAACTGTAGACGGTATGCACATCGGATGATTACGCCTTGTCTTGGCGACGATTATATCAAGCCCGTCCTCATAAAAATGTTCAGGGTACAGAACGATCTTATCCGTTATTATGAACACCGTGGGCTCGGAACATTTCCTCGGATCAAGTCCGAGATCTCCCGGCCCTCTTGACACAACAACACGTATGTACGCGTCATCCAGGTCGTTAAGCTTCAATGTCTCCAAGACCTTCGCCTTGAACTCCGCTTGCTCCATAGGTATTTTAAGCTCTATCGTTTCCGCCCCGGAATAAAGGCGATCCAGATGTTCGTCCAGCCTGAAAACTCTTCGGTTATACGACCTGATACCTTCAAAAACACCGTCGCCGTATAAAAGACCGTGGTCAAATATCGAGATCTTCGCGTCTTCTTTCGCTACGAACTCGCCATTCAAAAATATTTTGATCCCCATAAATAATCCTCTCTTCTTATATTTTCGCGCCCTGAAACTCTGACATTTTCTCTATATTCCCATCTTTCATAAAATATTTACTCTGGAAAAACCCTTCGATTATTCCCTGATGGGAAACAACAACCACTCCCATTTTTTCTTGCTCACTCACTTCAAGAATAAGCTTATATATCTGCTCGCTCATCGCCGAATCAAGATTACCCGTAGGCTCGTCACAAAAAAGAACCTCCGGAGAATTGATCAGGCCCCTGGCTATAGCTGTACGCTGCACTTCTCCGCCGGAAAGCTGGGAAGGCTTATGTTTTATCCTTCCGGTCATTCCCACGGTATCTAGCAGATATAATGCCCGCTCCTTGAGTTTCTTCTTTCTTATCCCGCCTTTGATCCTCCCCGGCATCATTACATTTTCAAGGACGGTAAGTTCCCCCAGCAAATGATAGAACTGAAAAACAAACCCTATCTTACTGCTTCTTAAATAGCTTCTCTTCCTATCGCTTATTCTGTATATGTCCGTTCCATCATACACCACGCTGCCCGAAGACGGTTTATTGAGCCCTCCCATTATCTGAAGCAATGTAGATTTTCCGGCCCCCGAAGGCCCGTGTATAAAAACTCTCTCTCCCTGCTCTAGGGAAAGCACGGCATCGGAAACAGCGTTAACCTGTCTGCTCCCCCGTAAAAATGTTTTATTTACGCCTTGTACAGTTATCATTATTCGTACCTTATCGCTTCCACGGGATCCATCCTTGCGGCTTTCCAGGCAGGATATATCCCGGCACAGACCGTGAGTATCATGGCTACCGTTATGATGGACCAAACGTCATTCGGGTTTATCTCAACCGGTATCTTCGTGAAGTAATAAACATCATTCGGGAATACTGCTACCCCTGTCAGATCATGGATAAGGTCAGCTACCTGATTAACCCTTTGGGCAAGGAATATCCCGGCACCTCCTCCGATAGCGGTACCCAGAACACCGATTATCATGCCCTGTATGAAGAAGATCGCTTTTATGCCCATCTTGTTAGCGCCGATAGCTTTGAGTATGCCGATATCCCTGGTCTTCTCCATCACCATCATAATGAGCGATCCTGATATATTAAAACATGCTACAAGAACGATAAGCCCCAGTATGATGAACATCATCTTCTTCTCAAGAGCAAGCGCCATTACAAGGTTCTTATCAAGATCCATCCAGGTCTTAACAATGAACGGATACTGCAATATCTCCTGCAGGTTTCTTTTTATGTTGGTTACGTCCATCTCATCGTAAACTCTCAGCCCGACTCCCGTAATGCCGTCGTCTGTACGATACAACTCTTTTGCCGCGTCTATGTTGACCACGACTATATTAGAATCGTAATCGTACCTTCCCGATGTGAAAGAACCCACTACCTCAAACTTGGTCTTTTCCTGGTCCAGAGAAGAATAAGGAACTATCATCTCGACCGTATCTCCTATCCTGATGCCCTGGGTCTTCATTAGTTCGGACCCGAGGACTATGGAATTATCATCCAGGTTTTTTGCCGACTCTCCGGAAAACTTTATAACTTCGCTGACTTCCGATTCCTTGTCGGCGTCTATTCCCTTAAGTATGACGCCCGTGATATCACCGTCTTTCTTAAGTATTGCCTGTCCGGTGACAAACCCCGCCGCGCTTTTGATCTCAGGCATTGCTTCAAGAACATTTATCAGATTATCCGCGTCGGGAATCCCACCTTCCCTGAATACGACAACATGAGCATATGTCCCGATTATCTTCTTTTTAACTTCCTTATCAAAGCCGTTCATAATGGACAGCACGATAATAAGTGAAGCTACGCCGAGAGCTACGCCTAAGATAGATATTCCCCCTATGAGGGATATCATTCCTTCTTTTCTTTTAGCAAAAAAATATTTAGAACTCAAAAACCATATCCACATGTCGCTACTTAATCCTATCCTTATAGCTGTAAGCTGTAAGCTTTAAGCTATAAGCTGTAAGTTCTAAGCCATAAGTGCGAGCTATAAGCTATAGCTTACAGCTTATAGCTTATTCCGGCCTCATATGCGGGAACAGTATAACTTCCCTGATACTCGCCGAATCCGTTAATATCATAGCCAGCCGGTCTATG
>CAYWDJ010000040.1:0-1664 GCA_964457005.1 uncultured Planctomycetia bacterium | reverse complement strand
TATAACTTCCCTGATACTCGCCGAATCCGTTAATATCATAGCCAGCCGGTCTATGCCTATACCCAGCCCGCCCGCGGGCGGCATACCGTATTCCAGGGCCCTTACAAAATCATAATCTATCATGGCGTCAGGATCCGCTTTAGCCTGCTCTTCAAAACGCTCTTTCTGGTCAATGGGATCGTTGAGCTCGGAGTACGCGTTAGCTATCTCCATGCCTCCCATGTAAAGCTCAAACCTTTCTACAATACCCGGGTCGTCCTTTTTAGATTTGGCAAGAGGGCTGAACTCTTTGAACATATCAACTACAAAAACAGGATGAGTCTCTGTTTCCGGCTCAACAAGATCTCCGACGATGTTTATAAGCTGCGTCTTGCTCACCTTGTCGCCGTCTATGTCTATCCCTTTTTCCTTAAGCTTCTTAACCCAATCCTCCAACGGATCATCGACTTTTATGCCAAAATTCTGCTCCATAAGATCAGCGAACGATACCCTTTTCCATTTGGTAAGGTCTACTTCCCTGCCCTGGTAATTAAATTTTTCCGTACCCAGTATTTTCTTAGCCGCTGTTCTTACCAGATGCTCTGTAAGCTCCATCATTCCTTCACAATCGGAGTATGCCTCGTAAACTTCCATCATGGTAAATTCAGGATTATGCCTTGTTGAAATACCTTCATTGCGGAAAGAACGGTTTATCTCGAACACCTTTTCGAACCCTCCGACAAGAAGTTTCTTAAGGTATATCTCCGGAGCTATTCTGAGATAAAGTTCCATATCCAGGGCTTCATGGTGTGTTTTAAAAGGTTTACCCGCCGCGCCGCCGGCTATCGGGTGCATCATCGGGGTCTCTACCTCGAAGAATCCCTTATCGGAAAGCTCTTTTCGTATGTGTTCAATAAGCTTGAACCTGGAAATAAACTTCTCCTTGGCCTCATCATTAACAATAAGATCCACATACCTCTGGCGAAACCTTGTCTCTGTATCTTTGAGCCCATGCCACTTTTCAGGAAGCGGCAACAAAGACTTGGAAAGGACCGTGAACTTAGCGACCTGTACGGTATCCTCGCCCGTCCTTGTTTTAAAAAGCTTACCTTCAACGCCGATAATATCCCCTATATCCAGCTTTTTGAACAGATTAAAGGCATCTTCCCCAAGGAGGTCCTTCTTCATATAAACCTGCATTTTGCCTGTAAAATCCTTTATGTCCGCGAAAGCGCTCTTTCCATGCTCCCTTTTGGCCATGATCCTGCCCGCGATTCTGGCAGGCCTGTCTTCCGAGGCATCGTTCTTAACCTCCTGTATGGCTTCATTCCCGGAGAACTTCTCGGCATAGGGATCTATTCCGGCCGCTCTTATCTCTTTGAGGTTAGTATGCCTTTGTTCTATCTGGTCATTTTTTTGTTCAATTTGGTCGTTCTTCTCTTCCATAACCTGTTCCTTATAGTTAATTAATATTATATTATTGCATGATTATAACTTTAATATAATGAAGTGTCAACTTTAATAACTTTTAAAGTATATGTTTAGATATGTTTATATAGGCTTGCGTGGGTTAGCTTGCAGAGAAGGGGTCTGTCGATTTCTGACAGGGCATTGTGAAGTGAGCGAGCATGGTGTCTCTCGCTTCGCTCGAGGCTCCTTCTGTATCGCCTTGATTGCTCACACGG
>CAYWDJ010000039.1:0-11207 GCA_964457005.1 uncultured Planctomycetia bacterium | reverse complement strand
ATAAATGTTTATGTTAACTATCTCAGGCAGAAAATAGATAAAACTTTCGAAAAGAAACTTATCCATTCCGTAAGGGGTGCAGGATATATTATGGAGGATAAATGAGATTTAATTCGCTGCGTTTTAAGATAAGATTATTTTTTTCGTCTACTCTTTTCCTTCTATTGCTGATTTTAGGTATTATCCTGATTTTTTCGGTTAAACATATTGTGTATAAGGATATTGGCAGGGATCTAAGGGCCAAGGCCATACAAATAGAATCTATACTGGACGCTTACGCGGAAGTTAGATCCAGTGAATTCCATCCGGCAGTTATGTTCCAGAATCTGATCTATAACACTAAATTGACCTCGATAAAAATGGATATTATCAATAAGTTATGGCATGCGGATGTTAAAGCGCTTAATATACGATACGACTATTTCAGACTTGTAGATGCTTCCGGTACGTCAGTTCTGGTCTCTGAGAATTCTCCTGAGCCACTCTTGGGAATTTTTAATTCCGCCGCGCAGGGATCTTTTCTTTCGAAAGAGGTTTTAACGAATATATCTTATAACGGGAAAAGGTACAGATTTATAAACTTCCCTTTAGAATTCACCGGGGGAAGAGCCCTTTCCCTTCAAATAGCCACTCCTTTGGAGAGGGCGGATGCTATTATTATGAATATTTCATTAGTCGTGTTGTTTGGCATTGCGGGTATTACTTTCCTGACCATACTGTTGGGAAACATTTTAGCGGATAAAACGTTACAACCTATGATGAGAGTTATAAGCGTGACTGACACCATTACTCATAAAGACCTGAGTGTGCGTATAGAAGAAACCGGGGAGTATGAGGAGATAAGAAAACTGATAAATTCGTTTAATGTAATGGTAGGGCGACTAGAAAAATCCTTTGGGCACATAAACGAGTTCAGCTCACATGTGGCGCATGAGCTGAAAACCCCTTTGGCAATAATGAAGGGTGAGCTTGAGCTTGCCATGAGTGATGCGGGAATTGATGAAAAAGACATCATAATATATGAAACAATATTAGGGGAAGTTGACAAGCTGGGGACTATTATCAAAGATATGCTTTTACTGGCTAAGCTAGATTACGACAGGAGCGTGTATAATTTTGAAAAGACCGACATGAAGATCTTTTTCAAGGACATATATGAACAAAGCCTGGTCTTAGCAAACGCGAAGGGTATTCATCTCAAGCTTGTTTTGCCCGAGGGTAAACTAGATGCGCTCGCGGACGCTACACACCTGAGAAGGCTGTTCCTGAACCTTATCAATAACTCCGTTAATTATACGCCCCGGGCCGGCAGTATAGATGTTAACGTTACCATCTGGAAAGATGAATTGCGCGCTGATATCCGGGATAGCGGTGAAGGTATCTCTCCTGAGGACCTTAAAAGAATATTCGACAAATTCTTTCGTGTCAAAAATGGTGTATCCGGCCTTAACGTGGGACTTGGACTTACCATCGCCCTGTCTATTGCCCGAGCTCACCGTGGCGGAATAACTGCAACTAGTGCTCCGGGAAAAGGCAGCACATTTACCGTCACTCTTCCTGCCCTCTAAAAGTAATTCCGATAAGACTTCCAAAGAATAAGAAAATTCTAATTTTATTTTAACGTTATTCTTACGCCCAAAATGCTATCATTGACGTAGGATGGGAAATGTATAAAACCCGTCCGGGATCATTAAGAAGGAGGGAATTATGAATAAGAATATCCTGATCGTAGATGATGAAAACGGCCTCAGAAGATCTTACAGGGGGATACTGGAGAAGGAAGGGTTTGGTGTTTTTGATGCGCCCAATGCCGTTGAGGCCAGGACCATGATCATGAGGGAAAAAATAG
This sequence comes from uncultured Planctomycetia bacterium, assembly GCA_964457005.1. Lineage (GTDB taxonomy): Bacteria > Omnitrophota > Gorgyraeia > Tantalellales > Tantalellaceae > CAYWDJ01. The sequence continues at coordinate 9,358 of CAYWDJ010000039.1, read as the reverse complement.
ATCTGGTGCTGTTGGATTTGAATATGCCCAATATAAGGGGGGAAGATCTGTTTCAGGTTATGAGGGCGTTCCATAGGGACGTCAAAGTAATTATTTCGAGCGTATATTCTATTGACGAGCAAAAAAAAGCGGCATCGGGCGCCGACGACTTTTTTGATAAATCCGATGGCCCCAAAACTCTCGTAAGAAAAGTAAAGTTCCATCTCAACAGGGATGTGGAGAAAGGGAAAATTGTTATCATTGATGACGAGGCAGGCATACGATCTTTATACAAGCGTTTTTTGGACAAGAAGGGGTATACAAGCGAATGTTTCAGCGATTGCAAGTCCGCTATACAGTATATCAAAAAGAAGAACAACAGATTCCACTTGATATTACTCGACATTTCCATGCCGAGACTGGATGTAAAAGACATCTTTGACATAGTGAGAGAAACACATCAAGAGGCAAGGGTGCTTGTTGTAAGCTGTCATGATGTGGGATATCAAGCCGGGATTGTGCCGCAAGCGGATGGGTATATAGATAAGTCTCAAGGGGAGAAAGCGTTGATCAAGAAGATCGAGGAGATGGTGAACAAGAGGGAATAAAGAGAAGGAGCTCACCAAATATAAGAGCCTCGTATCATGGAAATGGTACGAGGCTCTTATATTGTACACATATGCCGCATACCCCCACGTTTTAAAGGGTTACGAGACTATTCCTCCCACACGTCTTTGCGAGGAGGCCCGAAGGGCCGACGCGGCAATCTGAATACGCAATCCGCCTATCTTTTTATCTCTAAAACCGCCTTTAATTAACTGTGTTCTTACCCCATTCGTAGTAGTATCACTTCCAAATAGAGTATTATATTGTTTTATTGTGAAAAAAATCACAAAAAGTACTTTACTTTCGATCAAAATATGGTAAACTTTATGTATAATGTGAAAAAAGGTACAAAATATGACCCCGAACAAACAAATAATTTTGAGATTATGCTTATATCGTAAATTTATGCAACGAGCTAAAGGTATTGGGGTAGAGAAAATATATTCTACGACAATAGCTGAAGCTTCTGGTGTTAGCCCTGCCCAAGTGAGAAAAGATTTTTCTTTATTGGGAATAAGGGGAAACAAGAAGGCAGGATATAAGCTGGATGATATTTTGGGGCAAATAAACGGTCTATTAAAGAAGAATATACAAAATAAAGTAATTATAGTAGGTGCGGGAAATCTTGGAAAAGCGCTTATGAGTTATGAAAAATTTACTGAAGACGGGATAGAAATAGTTGCTTTATTTGATAATGATCCACATAAGGTTGACGAAAAGGGACAGCCGCCGATTCTTCCTGTAGAGAAGATGTATGAATTTATTGTAAAGAACCATGTAGGGTTAGGCGCTATAGCTGTTCCATATTTTGCCGCTCAGCAGACTTTAGATCTTATGATATTAGCGGGGATCAGGGGAGTATTGAATTTTGCGCCGGTATTTTTAAAAACACCGACGGATATTTTTGTCAATGATATAAATTTAAGCCTCGAAATGGAGATGGTTTCCTATTTTATTAATCAAGACAAGAAAAAACTGGATATATAGAAAAAATAGGATTTTTTTATGAAACAGATCAAACTAAAAACAAAGATAATGGTTTCTATGGTATGCGTGATCCTTTTTCTGGGATTATGTATGTCTATTTTTGGGTTTTTCTTAGTCGAAAAATATGTTTACAAAAGCGCACAGAACAGTGTTGTAAAAGACCTTGATGTTGTGCGTGATTTTTATAGAGAACAATTCGCGAATATGAACTTAGTGTTTAATATTGTTGATGAAAATACCGACATGGGTTTATTGCGCAAATATCTAAAATTGGACTATTTATATTGGGTTCCGGCAAGTAAGAAGGATGGAGATATTAGTTCGGTGGTTAAACAAGCTTTCACTGGCGCGCAGGATATTGGCGGGACAATAATAATAGAAAAAGAGGAGATAGAAAGAATATTAGGGCATGTGGAGAGTTTGCCCATAATAAGCACTCCTAAAGCTAAGCCGAGCGATAAAAAGGTGCTGGAAGATGTCATGAGCATGGAGTACGCTAAACCGTTCATTGGTGAGAACGGAAGGATAGAAAAGGTGCTGGTCGGGGGGAAGCTGCTGAATAGAAATTTTACCTTTGTAGACAATATTCTGGGTACGGTTTTTGAGAACAGATTATATAAGGGTAAGCCGGTAGGGACAATAACCATATTTCAGGACGATGTTCGGATAACTACTAATGTTCTTGATAGTAAGGGCAAAAGGGCTATTGGCACACGGGTTTCAGGGGTCGTGAACGACAGGGTTATAGAAGAGCAAGGAAGATGGTTTAGCCGGGCTTTTGTTGTAACCGACTGGTATTTCACAGCGTATGAACCTATAAAAGACTTGAATGGGGAGGTTATAGGCATTTTGTATGTGGGTCTTTTGGAAGCGCCGTTCATTGAGATCAAGAATACTTTTTATATAACATTATTGTTTATGATTATAGTTGCCTGTGCTATAGCCGTTGTTTTTTCGTTATTTATTTCAAGGTCCATAGCCGGGCCTATCACCAAAATACTAAAAACAACCAATCGTATCGCTGAAGGGGATCTTGAAATAAAAATAAAATCCGAAACAGATATCAAAGAGCTCAATGAGCTGATACACTCGCTTAATAATATGTCCTCAATGCTGGCGTCAAGAGAAGAAAGTTTGGATATCACGAATAAAAAACTTGAAACACTTAATAAGAGCTATCTGGATCTCATCGGCTTTGTTTCGCATGAACTAAAGGGAATATTGTCCTCGGTAGTGCTTAATACTTATCTGCTTCGAAAAGGCATTCTGGGACCTGTCACCGAAAAACAGCTAAAAACGCTTAGTTCCATGACAAGGAATCTGGACTATTTGACTGTCACCGTGAAAAATTTTCTTAGTCTCAGCCGGATAGAAAAACAAGAAATGCAAATGGATAAAAACGATCTTTTCCTGAAGGAGCATATTTTTGACGTAGTATTAGAAGCGTTTGACCAGGGGATAAAAGACAAAGAAATGGTGGTGCGGGACGAGATACCCGGAGACCTCCAAGTTAAAGCGGATGCGTCACTCCTGCAGATAGTTGCCAATAATCTGGTAAGTAATGCTATAAAGTATGGGACACAAGGTGGTGTTATGCGGTTAAGCGGGATTGAAAAAGATGATGTTGTGGAAGTTGAAGTTTATAATGATGGGCAACCTATAGAAGAGACAGATCTTGACAAGTTGTTCAAAAAATTCTCTCGTGTGGTTTATCGCGGGATGGAAAAGACCAAGGGGTCGGGGTTAGGTCTTTATATCACGAAAGAGATATTAAAGATGCATGGCGGTATTATTAAGGTTATTCCCCGTGAAAATGGAAATTCCTTTATTATACAGATAGAGAAAGAGTAAATCAGAAAGTATAGGAGAAGAAATGAAATATTTAGTTTTACTGATCGACGATGACGCTGATTTTGTTGAAGCGACAAAATTGCTGCTGGAAGCCAATGATTACGAGGTTTCAACGGCAAAAAATGGTCAGGAGGGTTTTCGGAAGGTCAAAAAAGAGGCGCCCAATTTAATAATCCTGGACATGATGATGACGTACAAAACAGAGGGCGCGGAGACAGCTAAAGCCATAACAGCAGATGCCGCTACCAAGGACATACCCATCATCATGATAACCGGGGCCAGAAAAGAACACTCTTTTCCGTTTGAGTTAAAGCCAAATCAGCCAGGGTTGCCGGTTAAGGCTATATTTGAAAAACCCGTTAATCCGGAAAAACTTCTTAAAGCGGTTGCTTCTTATATTGAACAATCGGGAGGTGTTAATCTGGCAGAAAAAACAGATCTTAAAAAGTTGATTCATAAATGGGAGGATAAGGAAGGTAACCTAATAATGATATTACATGAGTTGCAAAATCATTATGGATTCATTCCCAGAGATATAAGCATGCAATTGTCCGGAGAACTGGATATCCCTTTGGCGCGAATATATGAGGTCATTTCTTTTTATCATTACTTTCAGCTCGAGAAGCCGGGTAGACATATAATCTCTGTTTGCATAGGTACAGCATGCTATCTTAAGGGGGCCCCCAAGCTGATACAAGAACTGAAAAATATTCTTAATATAGAAAAGGGAGAAATAACGAAGGATGGGCTGTTTCAGTTGAAAGGGGTTAGATGCCTGGGCTGTTGTGGGCTTGCTCCGGTAATAATGATAGATGGTAAAATATACGGCAATTTAAAGCCGGGTGATCTTATCGAAATAATTTCTAGATACAGCAATAAGGCTAAAGAAAAGGAGCCAGAGGGAGCGGAGGTATGAATAAAAAAGGAAAAGGTAATTATATTAAAGTAGGGCTTAGCACTTGCGGGATAGCCGCCGGGGCAGACGAGGTTTTTGATGTTCTTGTCGGCGAAATAAAGAACAAGGGCATAGATATGACTGTATCAAAATGTGGGTGCGCGGGTATGTGTTATGCCGAACCCTTGGTAGAGGTGTCAGTAGAAGGTATGCCCAAAGTTTTATATGGAAAGATCACTGCTGAAATAGCTATGAAGATCGTTAGAAAACATATTGTAGGGAAAAAATTATTAAACAATCATATTTACGCAATAAAGGGATAGGGGTCATGGAAGAGAACAGGAAAATAATAATTGTAAAAGATACAGATACGGGAAAAGAAACCGATGTTATGGCTGACAAGATCTTGTTTGGTCTCCGGGAACTTAGCCTCGAAGATAAGGTGGATGTTGTCCGCGCCGGGGACGTAAACATATATAACAAAGGCATTGTGGTGAAGATACTTCCGGACAATATAACTTATGCCAATGTGACGAGAGACAAGATAGACATTATTCTCCACAGGACCATCGGCAAGGGTGAAAAGATAGACGAACTTGTCTATGATGAAAAAGAACGTCAATACCGTTTGGTTCTGCGAAATTGTGGAGATATCGATCCGGAAAACATAGAGGACTACATGGACAATCAGGGATATGAAGCCCTGAAAAAAGTTCTGGTTTCTTCAAGCCCGGAAGATGTGATCAAGGAATTAGAGATAAGCGGACTCAGGGGAAGGGGTGGTGGAGGGTTCCCAACATGGATGAAGTGGAACTTTGCGCGCCAGCAGACGGGAAAAACTAAGTACATTATATGTAACGGTGATGAAGGCGATCCGGGCGCGTATATGGATCGTAGCATACTTGAGGGTGATCCGCATTCGGTAATAGAGGGGATGGCCATAGGAGGGTATGCTATTGGCGCCAGTAAAGGGTATCTTTATATAAGAGCGGAGTATCCGTTAGCTATCGACCGCATTAATATGGCTATTGATCAGGCCAGAGAAAAAGGTTTTTTAGGGGAGAACATTCAGGGAACAGATTTTGTTTTTGATCTGGAGGTTAGACTCGGCGCGGGTGCTTTTGTTTGCGGCGAAGAGACGGCTCTTATAGCTTCCATTGAAGGTAAAAGAGGGTGCCCTACTCCTCGACCGCCGTATCCCTCCATAAGCGGTCTTTGGGGAAAGCCTACGGTTATTAATAATGTTGAGACTTTGGCGAATATTGCCCAGATATTGTTTAACGGAGCTAAATGGTTCGCGGCGATAGGAACCGAAACAACAAAAGGTACCAAGGTTTTTGCCCTTACAGGAAAAGTCCGGAATTCAGGACTGATAGAAGTTCCGATGGGAACAAGTTTAAGGGAAATAGTTTATGAGATAGGAGGAGGCGTTCTTGATAATAAAAAGATAAAGGCAGTGCAAACGGGAGGGCCTTCGGGCGGAGTTATTCCGGAGGAGTTGCTTGATACCGAAATAGATTATGAAAACCTTCAGAAACTAGGGTCCATAATGGGTTCCGGAGGTATGATCGTTATGGATGAAGATGATTGTATGGTTGATATAGCAAAGTTTTATCTTCAATTCTGCGTAGATGAATCCTGCGGAAAGTGCGCTCCATGTCGTATAGGCGGAAAACAGATGCTTGATATTTTGACGCGTATTACCGAGGGTAAAGGAGTTAAAGAGGACATCGATCAATTGCACAGGATATCAACGGCTATGAGTAAAGCTTCTCTTTGCGGGTTGGGGCAGACAGCCCCTAATCCTGTAGTTTCCACCCTGAAACATTTTGAGAAAGAATATATTGATCATATAGAACTTAAGAAGTGTGAAGCTAAAAAATGCTCAAAACTTTTCAGATACGAGGTTGTAGAAGATAAGTGTAAAAGATGTTCACTTTGTCAGCGTAATTGCCCCGTTGAAGCAATAGCGGGGAATAGAGAAGAGGGATTCAGGGTTATTCAGGAAAAATGTATTAAATGCGGGAAATGTTTCGATGTCTGCAATTTTGGGGCTATATCAAGGTAAAAAATAGGAGCAATAATGGGCAAGGCATATATAAACAATATTGAGACAGAATTTACTGACGGCATGACAATACTTGATGCCGCCTTGAAGGTTAATATTAAAATACCTACACTTTGTAAGCACCCGGACCTTCCGGCATCGGCTGCCTGCGGGATATGTATAGTTAAATTGGAGGGATCTAAAAAGATGCCCAGGGCGTGCTGCACTGAGATAGAAGAGGGAATGAGGATAACAACGCATGATCCGGAACTCGTAAGTATTAGAAGGACCATAATCGAGTTGATTTTGTCAGCACATCCAAATGATTGTCTTGTTTGCGGCAGAAATAATAATTGTGAATTGCAAACCATAGCCGCTGACTTCGGTATACGCGATGAATCGTTCAATAAAATAGTTAAAGATATTCCTGAAGATAATTCCACCGGGACAATAAAACTTGAGCCTTCAAAATGTATCCAATGCGGTAGATGTATAGAGGTTTGCCAGAATATGCAGAACGTATGGGCATTGTCTTTTCTGGAAAGAGGAATAGGTACACGAATGGCCCCGGCGGGGGATATAGAACTAAAAGAGTCCCCGTGTGTGATGTGCGGACAATGTTCCGCGTATTGTCCTACCGGTGCGATATTTGAGCATGATGATACTCAGAAAGTCTGGGATAACTTGCAAAATAAGGAAAAACATTGTATTGTTCAAATAGCCCCTTCAGTGAGGGTCGCGATAGGAGAAGGGTTTGGATATGAACCGGGGACCAATTTAACGAAAAAAATATACGCGGCGCTTAGAAGGGTAGGCTTTAATACGGTGTTCGATACGAACTTTGCGGCGGATCTTACGATTATGGAAGAGGCTAGTGAATTCGTTGAGAGGTTTGTACACAACAAGGGGGAGTTGCCGCTTATAACTACATGCTGTCCGTCGTGGGTGGATTTTATGGAGAAGTTTCATACGGATATGATCCCTCATTTTTCTTCGGCTAAATCACCACAGGAGATGCTAAGCACAATGTGTAAAACATATTATGCCGAAAAAAAAGGTATAGATCCGGGAAAGATATGCGTTGTATCTATTATGCCGTGTACGGCCAAGAAATATGAAATTTCAAGAGCGGAAGAGATGTTTGTTTCCGGATATCAAAGCACGGATTATGTTCTTACTACAAGAGAGATAATAAGAATGATCAAGCAGGCAGGAATAGATTTCAACCATCTTCCGGATGAAGAGGCGGATCATTTGATGGGGGATTACTCAGGTGCCGGAACTATTTTTGGAGTAACAGGCGGTGTGATGGAGGCGGCGCTCAGGACCGCGTATTATTATGTTACTAAAGAAAATCTCGAAAAAGTAGAATTCGAAAACGTTAGAGGGTTAGATGGTGTTAAGGAAACTTCAATTAAGATCAAAGGCACCGAGATCAAGATAGCGGTAGCTCATGGATTAGGGAATGTGGAATATGTTTTGAATAAGATCAAGGAAGCGAAAGAAGCGGGGAAGGAACTGCCATATCATTTTGTAGAGGTAATGGCATGTCCCGGAGGGTGTATAGGCGGAGGCGGACAGCCTTATGGAATAAATGACGATGTACGGAAAGCGCGTGCCAAAGGGCTCTATGATGATGATCAAAACAGTGTATTTAGATGCAGTCATGACAATCCTTTTATCAAACAGTTGTATGCGGAGTATCTAGGAGAGCCTTTGGGTGAAAAGGCACACCATCTTTTGCATACAAAATATGTTCCGAGACCAGAGTATAGAAAGTAAAATTAAAAAAGGAGGCGCAAAATGGGCAAGAAGATACTTATGGTGGATGATGATAGAGATTTTACGGAAGCAGTCGCCGGACTGTTGGAGGCGGAAGGCTATGAAGTTATAGTTGAAAATGACGGCAAACAGGGGCTTGAAAGGGCAAAAGAAGAAAAACCTGATCTTATGCTGTTGGATGTCATGATGCCGGGAGCTGATGGTTTTGATATCGCGCGTGAAATGCATGCTGCTGATGAAATAAATAAAATACCGGTAATTATGTTAACCGGGATAAAACAGGTTATGGGGCTTGCGTATAAATTCAGCCCGGATGAAGTATGGCTTCCGGTTAAGGCTGTTTTGGAGAAACCAATAAACCCGGAACTGCTTTTAAAAACAGTGAACAATTACGTCTAGCTAATTTATTTCAATAGAATCGGTGTATTACCTGCGGCAAGGAGCGTAGTTCTGACCTTATAGGGTAAGATGAAGAAGGGGATCAGGCCCCGGTCTTACCTTATTAGAAGATGAGGTAGTCCCGGGGTATTTTTTTGGAGGAATCATGAAAAAGAGAATAGGATTTGTGGGAATAATAGTTGAACACAGAGATCTTTCAGCCGAAACAGTCAATAAGGTTTTGTCTGAATATGGGGATCTAATAATAGCAAGAACGGGCATACCGTATAAAGATAAAAATTGTTGTGTAATTACCATTGTGGTTGATGCCACAACAGACGAATTGGGAGCCTTGACAGGGAAGCTTGGAGAGATAAGAGGTGTGTCCGTAAAATCCGCATTGAGTAAAAAGGATGATTAAAAATGTTTAAAACTCCGAAATCACTGAGATTACAAATAGGCCTATTTGGCAGGACAAATGTGGGGAAATCCACGTTCTTGAACTATATAACGAATCAGGATGTTTCAATAACTTCACCCATTCCCGGGACAACGACAGATGTAGTTGAAAAGGCGATGGAACTTTTACCGGTGGGGCCGGTTCTTTTTCTGGATACCGCAGGTTTGGATGATAGCTCCGAACTTTCGTCATTAAGATTAGTGAAAACAGGCAATATATTTCAGCGGTCAGATATATATATATTGGTTGTAGAAGCATCTATTTGGGGAGAATACGAGGGCAAAATAGTCAATGAGGCAAAAATCAACAATGCTCCGTTAATCATTGCTGTGAATAAAAGTGATATAAAATTTCCTGAAAAAGATTTTTTAGG
>CAYWDJ010000038.1:0-11373 GCA_964457005.1 uncultured Planctomycetia bacterium | reverse complement strand
AAGAAACAGGCCGAAATGGACGCTAAGAAAAAAACCAAGGCAACTGAAAAAGCTAAGAAACAAGCCGAGATGGACGCTAAGAAAAAAACCATGCAAGCCGAAAAAGCTAAGAAACAGGCCGAGATGGACGCTAAGAAAAAGGCCATGCAAGCCGAGAAAGCCAAGAAGCAAACTCCAAAAGACCTAAAGGCAGCTAAGAAAGCCAAAAAACAGGCTGAAAGAGACGCAAAGAAAAAAGCCAAAGCAGCCGAGAAAGCCAAGAAACAGGCCGAAAGAGAAGCAAAGAAAAAAGCCAAAGCAGCCGAGAAAGCCAAGAAACAGGCTGAAAGAGACGCAAAGAAAAAGCTAAAAGCATCTAAAAAATAAATAATTCTACCGATAAAAAAAGGGGGACAGGTTAACCTGTCCCCCTTTTTTTTATGTCTATCCTTCGGGAAGACACAAATCTGAAAAATTCTAGCCCCCACTCCCGCTACATAACTCTTTCGTGAGGAACAACCGAAGCGAAGCTGAGGTTCCCCTCACTCATCTATCTATAGGAAAGGCTGTTGGCGACACACAGCCAAAGGCTGTGAGCCTCCGAGCTCGCCAATATCTTGAGGAGAGCAACCATTTTTTGGTTTTTACTGTACGGAGAAATCGGAGCGAAGCGACGAATCCTCCTCACTCGCGATATGCCTGACGGAGGGAATTCAGGGGAATTTATTACGAACCTTTTGAAGATTACTAATACTGTGAGGAGACACACAGCCAAAGGCTGTGAGCCTCCGAGCTCGCCAATATCTTGAGGAGTAAAAATCTGAAATTTATTTCTCTGTTTCACTATGAGGAGAAACAAAAACCGAGCCACATGCGAGTTTTTTGATCCTCCTCGCTCGCGATATGCCTACCGGAGGAGATATTTTTACTATTATTTCTAGTACGTCTACTGCCCTGTGAGGAGACACAAATCCGAAGGATTTGAGCCCCCGATCCCGCTACACAACTCTTTCGTGAGGGGAAATCGGAGCGAAGCGACGAATCCTCCGCACTCACCTATGTTTTTAAACAAAACTGGCAACCTTACTCGAAAAGTCCCGGAGAAACAAAAATCGAGCCACATGCGAGATTTTTGATCCTCCTCACTCGCTGTATGCCTGCCGGAGGGAATTCAGGGAAATGTATTTCCCTGAATTTTCGACCGAAGGCATAAAAAAAAGGGAACCACATAGTGGTTCCCTTTTTACATAAATTTATTCACCTCGTTTATCGGCCGGTAAATTTATGGAGCGAGTGAGGAGAATCGAACTCCCGTAGCCAGCTTGGGAAGCTGGAGTACTACCATTGTACTACACTCGCCCACTTACTTAGAATCTCGTCAATTTTTCAAAATGCGTATATCTATCCGCAATGTCCACAGGTGTCGTTTTTATAAGACCGTCAGCAGAAAATCTCTCGACTGCGAAAGAGGCCATTATGGTACCATAAACCAACGCTCTCCTCAAGTTCCTCTCATTGATCTTTCTACAACTTGAAAGATATCCCATCATAGCGCCAGCAAAGGTATCGCCCGCACCTGTCGGATCCTTGAATTTCTCCATAAGATACGCCGGAACGATAAAACCCAGATTCTTGGCAAAAAACAGAGCTCCGTGCTCCCCTTTCTTTATTACCAGCATCTTAACCCCATGGGATGCAATATATCTTGCTGCATCGAAAAGGCTTGCCTCTCCAGAAAGCTGTCTTGCCTCGGCATCGTTAACCAGCATAAGATCAATGTTCTTCAGCAGTTTAAGTAAAGGTTTTTTGCTGTGTTCTATCCAAAGATTCATTGTGTCGCAAGCAACCAACCCTTCAGGGTTAACCTTTTTCAACACCTGCATTTGAAGTTCCGGAGCTATATTTGCCAGGAGCAAGTTGCACTTAGAACTTATAGAATCCGGAACCTTAGGCTCAAAGTCCTCGAAAACACCCAGTTTGGTACTCAAAGTAGTCGCACAGCTCATATCAAAATTGTATTTTGCCTTCCAATGAAACGTCTTACCCTTTTTAATCTCCAGCCCCAAGGTATCAATATTACGTCGTTCGAAGAGATTTATGTATTTTTTGGGAAAATCCGTGCCGACAACACTTATGAGATTCACCGGTGTAAAAAATGATGCGCTTACAGACGAATACGTAGCGGATCCGCCAAGTATATCTGTCTTTTTTCCAAAAGGCGTCTCTATACTATCAAGCGCTGTTGACCCAAGAACAGTTAACTTCACTCTGCTCCCCCTTTCGCGGCCTCTTCCCTTGAACACTCTTCCATGATCTTGATCGAACAATACTCAGAACACATCGTACAGACATCATCGACTTCCGGAAGCATCTTTTTTCTGCTGGATCTTGCCAGGTCCGGATCCAGACACAGACTAAACTGCTTTTCCCAATCCCTTTTTGCCCTGGCTTCGGACATATCCCAATCACGTTTTCTGGCAGAGGGTATGCCTTTAACAATATCCGCAGCGTGAGCCGCAATCTTCGAGGCGATGACGCCTTGTTTGACGTCATTCTCGTCAGGAAGACGCAAATGCTCAGCCGGTGTAACATAGCATAAGAAATCCGCTCCATGCCATGCGGCAATAGCTCCTCCTATAGCACCTACCAAGTGATCCCATCCAGGAGCTGAATCCGTAACAAGAGGTCCCAACACATAAAATGGTGCCCCATTACAAATGGATTTCTGCAATTTAACATTCGCTTCAATTTCATCAAGGGGAACATGTCCCGGTCCCTCTATAATTACCTGAACCCCCGACTCAAAAGCCTTTTTCTGGAGTTCTCCAAGTAAAATAAGCTCCTGTACCTGTAGACTGTCCGTAGCATCTGAGATGGCACCGGGCCTCAAACTATCTCCAAGGCTCAAGGTAACGTCATACTCTTTCATGATCGCAAGAACTTCGTCAAATCTGGTAAAAAAAGGATTTTCCCTGTTGTTCTTCATCATCCAGGACGCCAAAAGTGCTCCGCCTCGGCTAACTATTCCCATCTGCCTTACGTTTTGAGCTGCTTTACGCGCTGCTTCAAGGGTAACTCCGGCATGAATCGTAAAAAAATCTACACCCTCTTCTGCCTGTTTCTTGATAGTGGATACAAAATCTTCTTCTCTCATTGAAAGAAATTTACCCGATGGATCGTCCGCTATCTGATAAATTGGTACTGTACCCAAAGGAACCGGGCACTCGGCCAGGATCTTTCTCCTGAGAGTATCCAAAAGAGGGCCTGTTGAAAGGTCCATTAGAGCGTCCGCCCCGGCATTAACCGCAACCTCCATCTTCCTCATCTCTTTATCAATATCGGAATACCCAGGAGAAACTCCTATATTAGCGTTTACCTTTGTTTTCGTGCCTTTTCCGACACAGCATATTCTGGTAAATTCGCGTTTGTTGTTCTTAGGAATAACAATGGTTCCATCAGCAAGCCCCTGTTTAATAAGACTTACTTCCAGGTCTTCACTCTTTGCTGCCGCTTCAATGATTCTTTCATCAATTTTTATCATATCATCTCCAAAAAGCGTTCAGGATTAAACGCTTGCTATAGTTTCCAGTTCCTTTATCGCCGTTTTCTCGACATCATAAAGTTTAAACCGGAAATTCTTGAATTTTTTGGATAGATCCTGTTCAAAAAGTTTCAACACTTCCTCAAGAACGCGGAGAGACTCTTTACCTCTCTGGGTATTGGCCAAAAACAGGTCCACCAGATTTTCCCTGTCCATTTCTGACTCAGTCGAACGAAATCCAACATCATTGATATCGCGTGAAGAAACAAGTTCTTCCAAATGTTCTTTTCTCAGGGCCTTTACCGCGTTAAATATGTCATGTCTCAGATCTTTCAAACGTATTGTAAGCGCGGCATTGTTGGAAGAAAATCGGGTAATATCCTCGCAAACCCGAATACCCTCCATGACCCTGTTGAGATTAGCATCAATTATTCTATATACGCCTTTATCCATTTTCCCTCTTCATTTTATTTATTATGTCCGTAGTGGAAAATCCGTCTACGAACGAAATCAACCTTACCTTGCCGCCATGCTCTTTTACATGGCCGCCTCCCACAACGTCTTCCTCCGCCCAATCGCCACCCTTAAAGAGAATATCAGGAGTAATACTCTTAATAAGTTTCTCCGGGGTATCCTCTGAAAAAAGTGTAACATAATCTATACATTCAAGCGACGCCAGGACGAACAACCTGGATCCTTCAGGATTTATAGGCCTCTCAGCTCCCTTAAGTCGCTTCACTGAGACGTCACTATTCATCCCCAAAACAAGGATGTCACATTCCTTCTTTGCCTCATTGAGATACCTGACATGCCCAAGGTGCAGGATATCAAAACATCCATTGGTAAAACCTATTATTTTCCCGCATGCCTTCTCTTTATTAATAGACTCTATAAGGTCCGGCAGGGATTTAATTTTGTGTTCAATCATTTCGAAAAAGTGTCTTCAATTATTTTACAAAACGTATGGATTATGGCGCTATGGACTTCCTGAATACGGGCGGTGACATCAGAAGGCACAATAATGTTAACATCTGCAACATCCCGCAGAGCACCCCCATCTCTCCCGCTTAAAGCGACAGTAAACATTTTCTTCTCTTTCGCCGTGTTAACGGCCTTGAGAATATTCTCGGAATTTCCGCTTGTAGATATCGCTAGGGCTACATCTCCGGGCGTCCCCAAAGCTTCTATCTGCCGGGCAAAAATACTATTATATCCGTAGTCATTGCCTCCGGCTGTCAAAATAGATGTATCTGTGGTCAGGGCAATACATGGTATCCCTTTTCTTTCCTTTTCGAACCGTACGACCAATTCAGCGGCCATATGCTGACTGTCGGCAGCACTACCTCCATTGCCAAAAACCAATAATTTCCCACCCTCCTGCAAACTGTTAACCATCATTTCGCAAGCACGGGCAAATGATTCGGAACATTCATCTGTGCTCAGAAATGTCTTTTTAGCATCAATGCTATCGCTTATAGTGTTTCTTATGACTTCCTTATAATCCATTTGCCCTGTCTTAATGTCCTGTTATTCTCCGAATGGTACGGGAGACATGTCTTCATCATTCTCGGGGACCATTTCGTCGTCGCGTCCCTTTCCTGGGACTATCCTGCTGATATGAACAGTAATGTTTATATGTTCTTCCTGGCCAAGCATCCTCTGGATCCTTGTCCGGATCTCACCTTGTAAGTGTTCGGTTGTCTCAGGAATATTTGCGCCGGCAGACATCGTAACGCTGCTCACAACATTAATCCCTTTTTTATCGACATTCACACGGGAAGAGATAGCCTTGATCCCGGGAACGAACTTTGCTATCTTCTTTATATATTCCTCAACGGCCAGTGTTGAAATAGCAACTCCGCCATCGGTGTTCTGGAAAGTAATAACCTTGTTCTTCTTGACATTCTTCTCCACCCTGAAAGGTGTCATCACACCAACAACCGCAAGAATAAGACCGGCTAAAGCTACAACTATTTGGAGCTGCGGGCTGGAGGAAACTATCGAAAACATATCTGTCAAAGTATCCACCGGCACCAGCTCAAGTGCGGCAAAAATGGTAAATATACCAGTTGTAAAAGCTATGAGCATAAATACTAATGCGCAAAGTCTTTTAATAAAGTTCATACCTTCCTCCTTTAATCCGCGTTAGGGAAAAATTTTTCTATATAATGGGTGGTAATATCGCCCTTTTGGAAATCGCGGTCTTTCAACACCATCTTATGAAAGTCCGCCGTAGTCTTTATGGGATCAATATATATCTCATCCAAAGCCCTCAGCATTGTGGTAATAGCTTCGTCCCTTGTAGGACCATACGCTATAACCTTTGCTATCATTGAGTCATAATATGGAGATATCTGATACCCGCAATAAACATGAGTATCGACCCTAATACCATAGCCCCCGGGCAGGTTAAGTCCTGTGATCTTGCCGGGACATGGACGGAAATCATTATCCGGATCTTCGGCATTTATGCGGCACTCTATGGCTGCGCCTTTAACAACGACATCTTCCTGCTTAAAGGAAAGTTCCTCCCCCATAGCCACCCTTATCTGTTCCTTGATAAGATCTATTCCTGTAACCATTTCAGTCACCGGATGTTCTACCTGAATACGTGTATTCATTTCCATAAAATAGAATTTATCCCCGTCCAGGAGAAACTCAACGGTTCCAACTCCCCTGTAACCTACGGCTTCAGCCCCCTTGACGGCGGCATCACCCATTTCTTTCCTAAGCTCAGAACTGATGGCTACAGACGGCGCTTCCTCTATAAGTTTCTGATGCCTTCTCTGGACGGTACAGTCTCTCTCTCCCAGATGGACAATATTACCTTTTTCATCGGCAATTATCTGGATCTCAATATGCCGTGGCGCTTCAATATATCTCTCCATATAGACTGTTGGATTTCCAAATGACGCTTCGGCTTCACTCTGAGCGGTAAGAAAAGCACTTACAAGACGTACGTCATTATGACATACTCTCATACCTTTCCCGCCACCTCCTGCGGATGGCTTGATTATAACAGGATAACCTATTCTCTTTGCCTCTTTCAACGCATCTTCTTTTGTGTCAACCCCGCCTTCGGATCCCGGGATAACAGGAACGTTTGCCTTCTTCATTGTATCCTTGGCAGCGATTTTGTCTCCCATAAGCCTCATATTTTCAGGAGTAGGACCAATGAATTTTATCTGACAAGATTCACAGATCTCCGCAAAATGCGCATTTTCGGCAAGAAAGCCATATCCGGGATGTATTGCTTCAACATCTGTTATCTCCGCCGCACTTATTATGCTTGGAATATTGAGATAACTTGCGGCCGGAGAAGCTTTTCCTATACAAACCGCTTCATCGGCCAACCTCACGTGAAGTGAACTGGCATCGACATCAGAGTAAACAGCCACTGTTTTTATTCCGAGCTCCTTGCAAGCACGGATTATTCTCAGCGCTATTTCTCCCCTATTAGCTATTAAAATTTTTGAAAACATGATCTCCTCTCAAATTACATAGGCTCAATTTTATAAAGAACTTGCCCAAATTCTACCGGATCAGCATTTTCGAGGCAAACCTCAACTACTTTTCCGCCAAACTCGGCCTTCACTTCATTCATCAGCTTCATGGCTTCTACAATACAAAGAACATCACCTTGCTTTATAACATCTCCGACCTGCGCGTATGGAGCAGCATCCGGTGCCGGAGATTTATAAAAAGTGCCAACCATGGGTGATTTAACTTCTTTCAAATTTGACTGTGCAGCCGGAGCTTCAGCAGGTGCTGACTGTGCAGCCGGAACAGGCATAGCTGCCGACATAACCGGAGCAACAACATGTCCTACCGCACTAACCCCCTCCTTCAACAATCTTATTTTCATCCCTTCCTGCTCGACTTCAACCTCACCAAGGCTATTGTCATTCATAATCTCAACAAGTTCCCTGATCTGCTTAATGTTCATATGGTTCTCCTCTTCACTTTCTAAAAAATTATGCCCTCTCAACATATTCGCCGGTACGAGTATCAACTTTCACAAGCTGTCCGTTATCGACAAACAAAGGCACTTTAATAATTTTTCCAGTTTCCAACGTAGCCGGCTTTGTCGCTCCGCTCACCGTGTCACCTTTATGTCCAGGTTCCGTCTCTACTATCTTAAGAACAACATGGATCGGAGGATCCAGAGTCAGTATCTCCCCATCATGCAATCTTGCCGTAACCAACATGTTTTCTTTAAGAAAATCGGCCTTGTCCCCTATCTTATCTTCAGAAACATGCAGCTGGTCATACGTTTCTTCATCCATTAGACAGTAGCCCATATCATCCTTATATAGGAACTGAAGTTTCTTCTGTTCTATAAAGGCGTTTTTGAATGTATCATCCGGTCTTAATGTCTCAGTATTTATTGAACCTGACTTAAGGTTTCTGAGCTTAACTTTCATAAAAGCTCCACCCTTACCAGGTTTATGGTGCTTTGCTTCAATAACCTCGTGAAGCTGCCCATTGTATGTAATAATGTTCCCGTTTTTTAGGTTTCCCGCTCTTATCATGCCGATAACACCTCGCATCCCTTGCTGGTTAGTAAAACCATATTCTCTTCTCTGACACCACCGAGACCTTCTGAATAGAGCCCCGGCTCTATCGTCACCACCATGCCCTTGCGAAATCTTTCAGTTGAATTCAGTCTCAGAAAAGGATACTCATGAACATCCACTCCTACGCCATGGCCCAATCCGTGGAGGACAAACTTTCCAAATCCATTACTATTAAATATATTATTCACACCTGAAGACAAAGACCCTATACTCACTCCGGGCTTTAGCTTGTCAATTGCATAGTCATGAGCCCTCAAGACTATTTCTCGGAACTCCCTAATTTGTCGGTCTATTCTACCCTTGTAGTATGTTCTTGTCAAGTCAGAACAATACCCCTTATACCTTATACCAAAATCCACAAGAAGGAGCTCACCCGGCTTGAATTTACTCTTACCTGGAAGAGCATGGGGATAGGCTGAATTTTTGCCGCTGGCCGCGATTGTCGGGAAAGAATTGTCAAAACCATTCTCTTTTATGAGGATGTCTATCAGTCCGGCAACCTCAAGTTCCGTCATGCCGTGCCTGATCTTCCGCGTGGCCTCCTTCCATATTTTAACTGTTTCTTTAGCGGCCTTACGAAGTATCTTTATCTCACGCTCAGCCTTTAGAACCCGTAGGCCGGCTATTACCTCTCCAGAATCCAGAAGTGAAAACCTTGAACTGGCCAAAGCTTCTAGTTCTCCCACTATCATGCTTTTTTTATTGAGGCCTATTTTTTTTATACCGTTTTTTATACAATGTTCTTTCAAGGAACGCAGGACAGGCCCCGAATGGATTTTCTCCAGATTCAATCCCTTTAACTGACGGCAAGCAAGCGAATAGTTCATCGGATCTATAAAATACACGCTCTCTCCCTTTTTCTTAACGAGGAGCTTCGATCCAGGACATTGAAAGCCGGTTAGATAGAGTATCGCGCTTGCGCTCTCCACCAGAAGAGCATCGTAGGGAGCCTTACCTATTCTTCTTTTTATTTTGCCCAGAAGAGCATTCTTTACTTTTTCATTCCGAGCCATTTATAAGTCCTATTAAAGCCTTTACTCCGATAAAATAGCTTGTCTTGCCGAATCCGCTTATCTGACCGGAAACAACAGGCGCCACCAGGGACTTATGTCGGAAATCTTCTCTGGCATATATATTGGAAAGGTGAACTTCCACCGCAGGAATAGGCTTTGCGCTTAACGCATCTCGGATGGCAACACTTGTATGTGTATACGCGGCAGGATTTATAATTATTCCATCCGCATCCGTATCGCCTATCTTATCGACAAGGTCACCCTCATGGTTTGACTGATAAAACTCCAGCTCTGCTCCAAGTTCATCGGCAACAGCTTTCATCCCCTCGTTGATAATTTCTAAGGTCTCTTCTCCGTAAATATCGTTTTCCCTTTTACCCAACAGATCAAGATTCGGTCCATGTATTGCTAAAATCTTCATGTATTCCCCTCCATCAACTTACTAACTTATAGCTTAAAGCTTACAGCTTACAGCCAGATCAACAATTCGGATCTTCCAAAACCTCTTTTCTTAGCCCGTTTATTCCCCACCACAAATATATAATACCTCCTATAAGACTTATAAATAGGAGCCCGAAAAGAACAAGAATGCTAACCGCAAAAGCAGTCTCCTTATTGGTTAAAGGCGTAAAAAATGCGACCAAAGCGCCTTCCCTTACCCCCAACCCGCCTAAAGAAGGTATCATGCTTATAAACGTCACCAGAGGCATGATAAGAAAAATATTTCCAAGCGGCACCACATGGCCCAGTGCCATAAAAAACAGATATATCATCACAAAATAAATACTTTGAGCAACTATCGAGATCAACATTGCCTTGAAAACAATACCAGATCTAT
The DNA here is from genome assembly GCA_964457005.1 of uncultured Planctomycetia bacterium. Classification (GTDB taxonomy): domain Bacteria; phylum Omnitrophota; class Gorgyraeia; order Tantalellales; family Tantalellaceae; genus CAYWDJ01. Next base: position 1,425 of record CAYWDJ010000038.1, on the reverse strand, counting down.
TCCTGTAATCATGTACTATGTCATAAAGAGAATTTATTTTTTCGCCGATCCCGAATAGTTTCAGGCGGCTAAAAACGGTTTTCAGAAACGATGCGACCTTAATATTCGTTATAGCTACAGTAAGAACTACACCCGCCACTACAAGAGTAAACACCACCGGCGCAAGTATCGGCAGGTCGGACCTCCCTTTGTCAAAAACAAGGGCAACAGCCGCAACTATCAAGAACGTATACAGGCCTATCAGTCTGTCCATCATAACGCTGGCATAAGACTGTAATTTCTTTTGGGTCCTATGAGCTGCATAATGCCCCTTTATAATATCACCGCCAACCGCCGTAGGCATAAAATTATTAAAATAGTAGCCGATAAAAGTCAGCTTCAACGCATCAGAGTATTTGATATCAAGGTTTTCTCCTTTAAAAATAACCTTTAGTCTGAGGCCCAGAAGAAACGTACCGATCAAGAATAAGCCGGCTCCGGCCGCGATAAGGGAAAGATTGCTCTGCGATATGGTAACGCATATTTCAGATATTTCATTTCTCATCAACCAGAACAAAAGGCCCAACAGCCCAAAGCTTATACCTATCCTCAAAATTGCTGATATCTTTTTATTCATTTAGGTGAACCTAACTTCTTTAAAATTTTTGGCATCGCTTTTTCGGCAGCGATCTCACCGTGCTTAATAATGATCGAAGCTTTATCAAAATCGAATTGACTGGCATCTTCCATTACAGGCTTGATCGCCAGGTCAGCTGCCTTGGATTGATAATGATTTAGCTCATCTCCCATGATCTGTACAGACTGAACTATCGCCAGAAGAACATTGTTGATCTTGTCAGGGATTATTGCAAACCCAGGATCTACGGCAAGAACAAATGTCGCTCCCAAGTCATGAGCGGCTTTTGTTGGAACACTATTCCTGACTCCGCCATCCACAAGAAGCTTTCCTTCATATTCGACTGCTGTAAAGACTCCCGGCCAGGAACAGCTGGCTCGTAGAAGCTTTATAAGATCTCCGGAGGTAAACACCAATTCTTCCCCCGTCTGAAGATTGGTGGTAGTCAAGGCAAAGGGAATCTTCATGTCATGAAAATCAAGCCCGCCAAGCATACTCTCTATGATCTTCTGCATTTTATCTCCTTTGACAAGCCCTGTGGAGAATATGCCAAAATCCACTATATCCGGCCACTTGATTTTGAGGGCCAAATCCTTGATCTCATCAATAGATCTACCTGCTGCGTACGCGCCTCCGATAAGACTGCCGATACTTGACCCAACTATCATATCAAACGGGAGCTTTCCTACCCCATAATATTTCTCCAAAACCCTCAAAACTCCGATATTACAAAGCCCTCTCGCGCTTCCTCCGCCAAGGACCAGAACATTCTTTCTCTTTTTGAATAAACCCATATCCACATCCTTTAT
>CAYWDJ010000037.1:0-11389 GCA_964457005.1 uncultured Planctomycetia bacterium | reverse complement strand
TGCCGCATGCGGGGCATGTTCTTTTAAGCACCTGGGCCTCCTTGTTCCATATGCTGATGGCGGCAGGTGCCGGGCTTGCGCTTATAAAATATTTCGGGATATTTGCTTTCCTGTTCCTTTCAGTGTGGCTCCCGTGTTGTTTGAGCGATATTGTATTTCCATTACTTTTTGTTAAAAACGGAAAATGTGAGGGATGTCATGGCCATAAAAAAATATAAGAAAAACCCGATAATAACACCTAAGATGGTGAAACCGTCTAATCCTGAATATAAAGTCAGAGGGGCATTCAATCCCGGTGCGGTAGCATATGGGAAAGAGATCATACTGCTGCTAAGGGTTGCGGAAACCTGTAAGCAGAAAGAAGGATATGCGAGAGTCCCGATCATACGTATGGAAGACGGAAAAGGTAAAGCCGATGTTTTGGAGATCTCGTTGGATGACCCTCATGTAAGCCTGAAGGATACTCGGGGGGTAGTTTATAAGGGGGTGGATTATTTGTCCACATTGAGCCATATCAGGTTGGCACGAAGTAAAGACGGGTATAATTTCACGGTTGATGACGAACCATTTTTGTTTCCATCTTGTCCTGAAGAGATCTTTGGCGTTGAAGACGCGCGTGTAACAAAAATAAATGACTATTATTACATAAACTATACGGCTGTGAGTCCTGACGGATGGGCCACGGCTCTTGCCAAGACAAAAGATTTCAAGAAGATCACAAGGATGGGGCTTATATTCTGTCCGCAGAATAAAGATGTCTCTATATTCCCGGAGAAAATAAACGGGAAATACAGGGCGCTTCATCGTCCTAATAACAGCGGGTTCGGGAAACCTTCCATATGGTATGCCGAATCAACAAATCTTATGCAGTGGGGGAACCATAAATGCATAGCTCGTCCCAGGGAAACGCGATGGGAAAAGTTAAAGATCGGAGGCGGAGCCCCGAGTGTAAAAACAAAAGAAGGATGGCTGCAGATCTACCACGGCAAAGGGGAAAAACAGGTGTACAGCCTCTGGGCCATGCTTTTGGATAAAAATGATCCCTCTAAGGTTCTTAAAAGAGGGAAGAATCCCATAATAAAACCTCAAGAAAGATATGAAAAAAAAGGATTCTTCAGTAATTGTGTGTTTTCAAACGGCACCGTCAAACGCAGGGATGGAAAGCTGTTTATATATTACGGCGCCTGTGATAATTATGTGTGTGTGGCCGAGACTACGGTCAAAAAGGTGCTGGCTACCCTGTAACCTTCTAGTCGCCTATCAAACTTTCAAGTAATGGTCTGATCTTTTTCTTGAACAGTATTTTCCACGGATATGTCTTAATAATCCTTTTAAACAGACGATAGCTTTTACTGTCATAAAGCTGATGTATGATCTCGCTTGCCTTAGCGTTCATGTCGGCACAATCCAGGGGCACATAGATAGCCTCGTCCTCACCGAGGGCTACCAGGGGAGGGATATCGCTTATTACAACAAGCACCCGGCTTAAAGCAGCTTCAATGACAGGTATTCCGAAACCTTCTTGTTTGCTTATGAAGAACAGAACATCCGTCAGGCGGTATATACTGGTAATTTCGCGGTCGGATAGATCTCGGTCATATTTTTCACTCAGGAATACGACATCCTTCTTAAGGTCGTATTTTTTAATCAGTTTTTTGAGGTGTTTAAAATATTTTAGAGCTTCCGAGTTGTGAGGGTCGGGTGCTCCGGAGATCAGCCATTTGATGGTCTTGCCCTGTTCCTTGATCCTCCGTACAAGCTCGACGCCCATTTCCAAGTTTTTTCTCCTGATGATGCGTGTGGGGGTGAAGGCCACGATGTCCTTGGACGCAAGTTTCTCTTCCAGGAAAAGCTCGGATACGAACGGTTCAAGCCGCAGGAAAGAGTCCATGTGTATGCCGTCCGGAATTACCGCTACTTCATCAAATGGGATATTGTAAAGCTCCACAATCTGTTGGTGCCGGAGGTCCGATATCGCCACATACTGGTAATTTGGAACGACAGCTCTGAGTATTTCCCATGGTTTTGACTTCATGTTGTAGATCTTTTCATAATCCGGGTTCAGGACCGTGCAGTCATGGACCCAGTTTACAAAACAGATCTCTTTGTGTTGTTTTGCCAGGGCCTGCAGCGCCCATGAGAACGCAAGATTAAAGTGCATGGTGAGTACATTGTGCACGATACAGACGTCGACCCCTTCGAGTGCTTGTGACAGTTTGTCGGTGATAGCTTCTACATAAGAGTTAAAGGCTGCGGGATCTTTGTCGTAGTTATTCAGCGCATCCTGTATCTCTTTGTGCTGCGAAGCCAGTTCGTCTATCTTGGTGAACTCAATATTTTTGCGGAACTGCTTTCCATTCCCGACAATGACATGCACATCATGACCTTTTTTGGTGAGGACGCTTGCATGGGACCGGATGATGGACTCAACCCCTCCGATAACGGGGGGGCATGAGTAATGCAATATGGCTATTTTTAGTTTTTCCATTTTTATTTTTTCTTTTTGTTGTGTGCCAGCCTGCCCAGAAGGTAGTCTCTGTTAGCAAAGAATTTTTTAGCCTGCTTGATAATAATTTTTTCCGCTTCAGGTGTTGTCATCTTGATGGTGTCTTTAATGAAAGTTAATGTCCTTGCAAAGTATAGAGGCCGGAAGGCTTCGATAACTTCAGTCTTGTGTATTGTCGTCTGGAACCCGGCCAGCATGTCATAGACTATCTTTACCCACATGTCATCGGTAATGGACGGTTCTTTTTTGTGGAAGCCGTCTTTGATGGCGTCAAAAGATTCCGAGGATAGATAGCGTTCAATGTTTTTGCGATGCACCCTGTATCCATCGAGGGCTTTTTTCTTTACGGCTTCTGTGTCAACCGTAAGTTTCTGAGCTCGCCCGAGTTTTTTAAGCCCGCTTTTCCTTGTGTTTTGTACTTTAGATATTTTGTCCCATTTTGGGATGTCATTTATTATCTGTAAGAACGCGGTTCGTACAACCTGCAGGAACATAGGCCCAAGTTTTGGGGCTGATGGTTTGTGTATCTTTGAGCCGAGTCCGACCTGACATACCTGGAAACCGCCAAGAATGGCGTTCATGCTCATAAAGATATCTATTCCATATTCTTCCGTTGTCCTGTGCCATGGCTGCAGGAGAAGGTGTTTCGCTAGTTTGCCGCTTAATGCGAAGTCTCCGCCTATCGGCTGTCTTACATTTCTTCCGAGAACGCCATATACGAGGGGGTAGCAGACGTTGTTGGTGATGGTTCCGTCGTATTTATGACGCGCGTAAAGAGGGGTAGCGTAATCATAGTTGCCCTGTACAGGTTCTCCCAGATATTTGATCCATTCCGGAGTAATGCTTTCAAGGTCGGCGTCAACGCAGATTATAACCTTTGCTCCGAGTTCACAGCTTTTCCTGAAAAGATTTTCGAGATTATATCCTTTTCCGGGGGTGTCGGGAGGAGTAGATATATAGATCTTCGGTACTTCTGTTTCGGTAGCTAAAAATGCGCTTTTTGTGTCATCCGGGGAATGGTTGTCGCAGTTTATAATAACGCATTTCTTGTTGCCAAAATATTTTTTCAGTCCCAGAGAGGCCTGTTGAGTAGGGAAAGAGATGTTATCCTCCTCATTAAATGACGCGAGGCCCACAACTACATCGGCTTCTCTTACCTGATCATGATTAATTTCGTATTCAAACATATTTACTCCTTTTGTTGTTTGATGTCTATTTATATGGTTTTGGATTGCTTTGTCGCCCTTTGGGCTCCTCGCAATGACGTCATTGCGAGCGAAGCGACGCAATCTCTAATAATTACAACTTAGAGTCTAATACCGTGTTCCCGAGTTTAAGAACGCGCATCACCTGTTCGGCGCAGGTCGCGATAAGTTCCGGAGAACGAGCAAAAACTTCTTCCTCCGGCTGTATTGAATCCATAGTGCTGAAATATGCAGCTATATTCTTTGTGTGAAGTTCTTCCATCCGGCCTTCAAGGCCTCCGCCGATAGCGATAACGGGAACGCCGAATTTTTCGGCCCTTGTTGATACCCCAACCGGGACTTTACCAAAAAATGTCTGATGATCTATACGTCCTTCGCCCGTAATGACCAGATCTGCGTTTTGTACATTAGTGTCGAAATCAATATTATTTAAGGCAATATCGATCCCGGATACAAGTTTTCCTCCCGTGAAAGCAAGCAGGCCTGCTCCAAGTCCTCCGGCAGCTCCTGCGCCGGCTTCATTCTCAACATCTATGCCTATGTCCTGGCGGATATGTTCCGCGAGTTTTGAGAGATTGCTTTCAAGGATCTCAACCATTTCGGGTGTAGCACCTTTCTGGGGACCATATATGCGGGCTGCGCCGGTGTCTCCGGTAAGAGGGTTGTCCACATCGCATGCCACTTCTATCTCAACATCCTTTAAGCGTGGATCTATGCCTGATACATCTATTTTGTCGAGTTTACTGATAGCGCCTCCCGAAGGGGATAGTTCCTTTCCATCAGCATCGAAAAATTTAGCTCCCAAAGCCGCCGCCATGCCGGTTCCACCGTCAACTGTAGCGCTGCCGCCGATACCTATGATTATTTTGTTTACATTTTCATCCAGAGCCGCTTTTATGAGCTGACCGGTTCCATATGTGGATGTTTTAAGCGGGTTCTGTTCTTCCTTCGTGAGTAGGGGGAGACCGGAAGCTGCTGCCATCTCTATTACAGCCGTGTGTCCATTTCCCAGTATACCGAAAGCAGTTTCAATTGGTCTTTCGAGAGGGTCATTTGCCTGTATTTTTTTAATCTTGCCATTTGTTGCCGCTACCATAACCTCTACAAGGCCTTCACCACCGTCAGAAACCGGTAATTGTGATATTTCAGCATCAGGGAAAACTCTTTTTATGCCTTCTTCTAAGTGGGAACAAACTTCGATCGCGGAGAGGGACCCTTTAAATGAGTCCGGAGCTAGTATTATTTTCATATGCCATCCTTTTGGTTGATAGCTATTATACAACAATCTGCCTCATTTTTGTAATGTTTTTTGCATGTTTATGGCAATTACAAGGTATTGTGAGGGGTTTTTTGTCTTTACTGGGGGGTGTAAGGCGTTTAAAAAAGCACTTTTTGCAGACCTAGCTTTGCAATAGTGTGTACTATAACTTATGAAAGTAGTAGATGTCATCCCCGCGGAGGCGGGGATCACGTGAAAGTAATAATGTTTTTATTGGGTCCCCGCTTTCGCGGGGATGACATAATTAAGTATCTGGCTCAGGGGTTATTTGGCTACTTAAGGGTTGTCATAGCGCGGTGCTGATAGTATAATAACCCTCCAAAACGTAAAACTTACAGCTTACAGCTTATAGCTTACAGCTATTAATGGAGGAACTAAATATGGGCAAGACACTCACATATAAAATACTAGAAAAACACCTGGTTTTCGGAGATTTGAAGGCCGGGGAAGAGATAGGGATAAAAATTGACCAGACCCTTACGCAGGATGCTACAGGCACTATGGCATATCTGCAGTTCGAGGCGATGGGTATAGACAGGGTCAAAACGGAGCTTTCGGTGAGCTATGTTGATCATAATACGCTTCAGGAAGGCTTTGAGAACGCCGATGACCATAAATATCTCCAGACGGTTGCGGCGAAGCATGGTGTTCTATTCTCGAGACCGGGCAACGGGATATGTCACCAGGTTCATCTTGAAAGGTTCGGCAAGCCCGGGAAAACTCTTCTTGGAAGTGATAGCCATACTCCGACGGGCGGAGGTATTGGAATGATAGCCATAGGGGCCGGCGGCCTTGATGTAGCCGTTGCCATGGGAGGCGGAGCCTTTCATCTCGTAGCGCCCCAGGTAGTTAAGGTAGAGCTTACAGGCGCTTTGCGAAAATGGGTGTCGGCTAAAGATGTTGTATTACATGTACTCAGTCTCGTATCAACAAAAGGTAATGTAAATCAGATACTTGAATATGCTGGAGAAGGCGTAAAGACATTGTCTGTTCCTGAAAGGGCCACAATAACCAATATGGGAGCCGAGACCGGCGTTACGACCAGCGTATTTCCGTCAGACGAAATAACGAAAGACTTTTTAAGGGCCCAGTCCAGAGAAGACGACTGGATCGAATTAGCCGCTGACGCGGATGCTGAATATGATGAAATTATAAAAATTAATCTTTCAGAGGTTGTTCCGATGGTGGCAACACCTCATTCCCCGGGCAATGTAGTTCCCGTTAAGGACCTTGCTGGTAAAAAGGTGGACCAGGTGGCTATAGGAAGTTGTACAAATTCTTCCTTAAGGGATCTTGTCATAGTGGGCGAGGTTCTCAAGGGAAAAAAAGTTGATCCGGTGACATCTCTCATAATAGCGCCGGGATCAAAACAGGTTTTTTCCATGATATCCAAAGACGGAATGCTTTCAAGCATGATAGATGCCGGTGCGAGGATAATGGAATCGACCTGCGGGTTCTGTATAGGTAACGGACAGGCACCTAAGACAGATGCCGTGTCGGTGAGGACGAATAACAGGAATTTTGAAGGAAGAAGCGGAACCAAATCAGCGGGGATATATCTTGTTTCACCTGAAGTGGCCGTTCTATGTGCTCTTAAGGGTGAATTTGTGGATCCTTTGGAAGCCGGGATAGAGTTCCCCGAGTTTGATCTTCCTGAAAAATTTGATATAGATGACAGCATGGTACTTGATCCTGCAGAAGATCCAAAAGAAGTGAAAGTGTTTCGCGGGCCAAATATAGGAGATCCTCCCGCAAGCAGCGCACTTGCCGACTTCCTTACGGGTGAAGTTGCCATTAAGGTAGGGGATAAGATAACTACCGATCATATTATGCCGGCAGGTTCAAGGCTCAAGTACAGGTCGAATATAAACAAGTATTCTGAATTTGTATTTGAAGGGGTGGACACAGATTTTCATAAGAATGCTGCTGCCTTGCGTGATAACGGAAAAGCGGCTTTTATTGTTGCCGGTGAAAGTTATGGACAGGGGTCAAGCCGTGAACATGCGGCGATCTGTCCGATGTTTCTCGGAGTAAAGGCGGTTTTCGCAAAGTCTTTTGAGAGGATACATTCAGCTAATCTAGTAAATTTCGGGATATTGCCGCTTGTTTTCGATGATCCGGAAGATTATAATAAGGTAGATAAAAATGATGAGATAGAAGTCAAAGGCATAATAGTAAGCATTGATTCTAACAAAGATATTATTCTCACAAATAAAACAAAAAATATTGAAATATTCATGAAGTATTCACTGTCTACTCGACAAAAAAATATACTCAAGGACGGCGGGCTTCTTAATTACACGAAGTCTAGAAGTAAATAAAGAGGAAAAATGACAAAAGAACTTTTGGTATTATGCGCGACAGCGGCTTCGATAGGGTTTTTGCATACGGTTTTTGGACCGGACCATTATCTGCCGTTCATAGTAATGAGCAAGGCGAGAAAATGGAATCTGGCAAAAACATCTTTTATTACGGTGCTTTGCGGGATAGGACATGTTATGAGTTCTGTTGTGCTCGGTTTTGTCGGGATAGCGCTTGGCGTTGCTGTTATGAAACTCGAAGTTTTCGAGGCCTTCAGGGGCAACCTTGCCGCTTGGGCGCTCATTAGTTTTGGCTTTATGTATTTCGTATGGGGAGTGCACAGGGCAATAAGAAATAAACCCCATACCCATTTGCATATTCACGACGAAGAAGTGCATGAGCATGAGCATTCTCATGCCAAACAGCACGCCCATGTGCATGAGGCGAAAAAAGCTAACATTACGCCGTGGATACTGTTCACTATTTTTGTCCTTGGTCCGTGTGAGCCGCTTATTCCTCTAATTATGTATCCCGCCGCTAAAAACAGTATAGTAGGGGTAGCTCTTGTCGCAGGTATTTTTTCGATCGTTACGATAACAACAATGACCAGCATTGTTGTTATGATGTCACTTGGGCTTAAGATGGTAAATTTTGGTAAGCTTGAAAGGTACACTCACGCGCTTGCAGGCGCGACGATATGTTGTTCAGGGCTAGCGATACAGTTTCTGGGGCTTTAAATATGGAAAAGGTGCGTATTGATAAATGGCTTTGGGCCGTAAGGATATTCAAGACCAGGCAAAGTGCATCCGATGCATGTTCCAGGGGTCATGTTACTATAAACGGACAAAGAGTTAAGCCTTCCCGGATGCTTTCACAAGGAGAAGAGATATCTGTAAAAAGAGACGGCATGGACTGGATATATGGAGTCAAAGGGTGCATCGAAAAAAGGGTAGGCGCCAAGTTAGGTTCGGAGTATAGACTGGACCTTACCCCTGAAGAAGATATTGAAGCATACAAAAATATAAAAAGCATTAATCGTACCGGAGTCCGCAGGGAAAAAGGCGCTGGACGTCCCACCAAAAAGGAAAGAAGAGATCTGGATAAGCTTTCCGATCACTAAATATCAATTAAATCCATCTGGTACTTGTTACCACTACACTAATAGAGTAAACTTGAGAAAGATTAAGTGTGCTAATAATATTGATTTACAATATTGTTGAGGGTGTTTTTGTCTCTAACCATGAAGAATAAAAAAATATGCAAAAAATGCGTTCTCCCGGAAAGTCCTCCGGATATCTATCTTAACGAAGAGGGTGTGTGCAGTCTGTGTGTAGAGCACGAGAAGACGCAAGAGAAAATGAAGTCTGAGAAGATACTTGAAACGGATTTCATCAAAATTCTTGATAAGCATAAAAGTAAAAGCGAGTATGATTGCCTGGTTATGTGTTCCGGCGGGAAGGACTCGACGGCAGCTTTATATTTCATGAAGGAGAGATATAAGAAAAATCCGCTCGCGTTCACCTTTAATCATGGTTTTGAGACGGAAGAGGCGCTGGATAACATACATAAAGCAGCCGATACATTAGGCGTTGATTTTCTGTATTTCAAAAGCGATTATATGAAAGAAATGTTTGCGGAGGTTGTGAAGACTGAAGCAAGCGCTGTAATTTGCCATTTGTGTTCAATCTGGTATATGCGGCTTACGCTTGGGATAGCCAGAAAATTCAACATTCCTATAATAGTGGCCGGCTGGACAAAAGGGCAGTCTACGACGAAGGCCCTGGCATGCGAAATTGGGAAAACGGAGTTTAGTTCTATGGCTGACTCTACGAGGGATTTTCTGGAAAAATATACAAAAGAAAATCCTAAATACAAAGATTTTCCGATAAGCATGGACGAGGTCCTGGCAAAAGCAAGCAGAGGGTTTAAGTATATAATCGTTTCTCCGCATTGGTTCCTCCCGTATGACGCGGACGAATATACCGCTATTATAGAAAAAGAGGTAGGGTGGAGGATGCCCGAGCTCAGTTACCCGGCGGAATCCACTAATTGTGAGCTTAATTTTCTCTCAGTATATCTTTCACTTAAGAAACACGGATATACGCATTATCATGTGGAAATGAGCAAACTCATAAGGGAAGGGCTTATGACCCGGGAAGATGCCCTGGAGAAACTAAGGATCAATTTTGATGAAAAAGTATTAGATGATGTGGCTGAAAAACTTCATTGTAAGATAGAGGATGTGGATCTGAACATATGAGCGATAAAAGAATATGTAAAAAATGTGTTCTAGCCGAGAACCCTCCCGTGATATTCCTGAACGAAGAAGGCATATGCAATGTCTGCCTTGATGAGGGAAAAACCGGCCCCATGCCGGGCAGGGAAGGATTGCTCGAAACAGATCTCGTAAAGACCCTTGATAAGTACAGGGGCAAGGGTGAGTATGACTGTCTGGTTATGTGTTCCGGCGGAAAGGACTCGACAGCCGCGCTGTATTTCATGAAAGCCAGATATAAGCTCAATCCTTTGGTGCTCACTTTTGATAATGGTTTCGAGGATAAAAAAGCGGTGATGAACGCCAGGAAGGCGACCAACAAGCTTGGCGTAGATCTATATTATTACAAGTCATGGTACATGAAAGAAATGTTCGCCGAAATGGTGAAAAGGGGCACCAATTTCCCGGCCTGCTCAGTATGTTCTCTCTGGTATATGCAGGTTGTGTATCGCACCGCCGCTCAGTATGAAATACCGCTTATTGTGGGCGGTTGGACAAAGGGCCAGGTCTCGACAGAGAACGAGCACGCGGAGATGGGGTATCTATGTAAGGATCTTCCTGACTTTATAGCGGAGATGCGCAAGAAGTATGACAAATATAAGAATTTTCCGAGACACATGAACGATGTTAAAAAGAGATACAGGAACAGCCGTAAGGCTACTCTGGTGTCTCCTCACTGGTTTCTTCCCGTAACGCCGGAAGAGTATACGGAGATCATTAAAAAAGAGCTGGAGTGGGAAGAACAGGATTTCAGCTATCCGGCAGGGTCGACCAATTGTCTCTTTAATTATCTTGGTTCGTATTTATGTAAAAAAGATATGGGGTTTACGCATTTTCACATAGAGTGTAGTAAGCTCATAAGGTCGGGTGAGATGACAAGGGAAGAGGCCATGAAAATGCTTGAGATCAATCCGGAAAAAGATCCAGGCTCGTCTCTTGTCAGGGATGTCCTGGACAGGCTGGGGCTTAACAAAGAAGATATCTGCGGAGGCGTATAATGTTTGCTACTATCATAAGGCGTATGTTTGAGATCGTACAGCAGATACTTGTACCGGTGTTCCTGGTTATTATTTACATAGTGGGTTTTGGTTTAACAGCGATATACGTATGGATATTTCATCGTCGTCTTGTTTCTTCGCCGCGAAAAGACGCGGAAACATATTGGGTCAAGGCTGAAGGCTATGTGTCAGATGAAAAAGAATTTGAAAGCCAATCTTAATGTTGGAGGAAAATGAACGAAGTCGCTTATATCTTTAAAAAATTCGGTCACATTATTGTGGGTGTCATAAAAATGATAAGCAAGGAGAAATTCTTTTTTCTCCTGCCAATATGTCTGATACTCGCTCTTCTGGCGTTTCTTGTTTACTACATTGGGCCGGGGGTTATAGTTTCTTTTATTTATGCCGGGGTATAATATGAGAATGGAGGCTGTTTAGTGAATATTCTTGGGATATCTTGTTATTACCATGATGCCGCTGCTTGTCTGGTGTCAGACGGGCAGGTTGTAGCCGCTGCCCAGGAAGAAAGATTTAATCGTGACAAATATTCACAGGCTTTCCCGATTAATTCCATCAACTATTGTCTGCAGGAAGCGAATATAACAGTATACGATGTTGATTATATCGTTTTCTATGAAAAACCATATTTGAAATTTTCAAGGATACTCTTGAGCCATCTCAGGTTCTACCCTAGGACATTGCCTAATTTTCTGGATGTAATGCCTGCATGGTTCGAGGACAAGTTGGTCATCCCGCTTAAATTGGAAAAAGAACTGGGATACAAGGGCAAGGTCCTTTTTTTAAAACATCATCTTTCGCATGCGG
>CAYWDJ010000036.1:0-11414 GCA_964457005.1 uncultured Planctomycetia bacterium | reverse complement strand
AGGCCGACTACCCTCCTCGCAATGACGCAAGGCCGACTACCCTCCTCGCAATGACATACTTCTATGGGAATGACAATACTTATACAGAGACGTATGCGAGCCCCATAAAGCCAACACCGGGAGTTCAAGCATACAACTGGGCCGAAGGCCCCACAAAGGGGTTACTCCCCTGCTGGTGATTACAATACATCGTAAACACTTGTTTGCGATGTAAGCTATTATAACATATATCTTTATAGGGGTATAGGCGCGTTAGGTTCATAGTTTATATCTCGAGTTCTTGCACTTCCTGGAACTTTGTTACAAGAATATATCTTTGAATATCTACTTTAATCAGGACACAGGCTGGATCTTTGATAAAGTCCTCTAAAAAGGGAAATTTTGAAAGATATATACTTTTAAGTTCTGTGATATGGTCCGGTGAAACATCAGATGCTAGTCCAAGTGCTGTTACCGAGGCGGCATCCTTGAAATCAAGAGCACTGTTCTGTCCCGTATTGATAAGTATGCTTACTTTCGGATGCTTCGTTATATTGGCATATTTTCTTGTTTGTTTGAGCGTAGCGAAGACCATTGACTTAAGATCATCAGTTGCTGCGAACCCAATTAGTGATGTGTACGGGTATTCCTTCCCGGTTGTCGCCAAGACCCCAAGATTCTGCCCGGAAAGCATAGAGGCAACGATATTCATTAGTTTTTTCATAAGTACTCCCTTATTCTACATCTTTCTGCTGTCATATGCCCAGTGAAGAAGGGCTTGCCTCTGCTTAAGCCGGCACTTAATATCGCCCCTTTTACAATTCTTCTTTACCTGTGATATATGACGCGTCATAGCCTTCCATCTGGCAATCTGCCTTTCATCTTCTATATGCAATCTGCGGCCCATATAATAGCGGCAATACCACTGAAACCATCCACGGGGGTCTTGGTGGTAAATCCATCCTTTTTTTATCCAATAACTTAAAGGCTTGCTTGCATTAATTCCAAAATAATTTACCTCTGGGTTGTGTCTTTCATGGCATAATTTTGCATTCTTATACCAGTCTTCAGGGAATTCTTTGCGGCAATCTGTCATATAGTTACCTCCAAAAACACCCATCTTTAGCATCTGTTTAGGAGTAAGTTCTGGTTTGAATCTAGGGGCAAAATTTTTCCCTACAGGTTCCGTTAAAGTATACCTATAATTTTTTTGCATCTTATCAGTAACTACTACTATCTTTTTTCTCATCTTGCTCTACCTTTGCCGAATCCCGTACAGCAAGGAATTCTGAAGTGTATTTTTAGACCGATTCTCGTTTTGTTACTAAAAGTGTCTCCAAGTTTACATGTTTATACAATATACCGCTTCTACAATCATAATTAAAGCTGTCACTATAGTCAGCGCTATCAGAAATTTTCCCATATTTCGGGTATTTCTAATCTCCGCTTCCATGGATATTGGCTCCATCCGCCAGTTAATTTTCTCGTAGAACTTTATCTGCAGCTCAATAGCCAAGGCAGCCTTCCTCAGAAGAAAAACACCATATACCAAGCCCAAGACCGTACAAATAGTGAACAATATATATATAATGACCATATTTCCCTTCCCCCCCAATACCCTTTAGTGTTATTAGACAGGTTCTCCGTTTTCCTCCACACAAATCCTTGCTACACCTGCTAGTTATTGCTGAACGGCCCGGTATCAGTTCGACCGAGTCAAGCTGTAAGCTTTAAGCTGTAGTCTACAGTTTGACGGACTTGTTTTGGGCCTTCAGCAATAACAGCCAAAGAAGACATGCCTACTCCCACCCGGTCAATCTAGAAAAGAGATTGCTTCGCTCATTACATTCGCTCGCAATGACGTACTACGGAGCATACAACAGGGCCGAAGGCCCTACATAGGGGTTACTCCCCTGCTGGTAATTATATGTACACATCGTAAACACCAGTTTATGATGTAACCTATTATAACATATATCTTTATGGTGGTAAATGAGAGAACTAAGCCTTGGTCGTAAAAGCTTTTATCCTCAGCTGATACGATCTAACCAATTCCTCTGTGGCGTTAAAGATCGCTCCAGGGGGCAGATCAATCTCACAAAAACCCTGTTCTGAAAGTTCACAGGATTTAACCAACGCCTTTGCTAATAATTTTTCAATATGTATATCCATAAGAGCCGGCAATCCATGAAAAGGAATGTTCATTATCTTGACGAAAAACGCACCCTTGCCGTTGTCGTCTATTTCTTTTAAGGACTTGAAATCATTCCGGGCAAATATCTCTTTCTTACCGATAACCAGTATATTATCCGAATACACATCATTTTTATTTTTTGCTTCGGTTACCAGCTGATAAAGTTTTTCCGGGCTGTCATTTAAAACAAAATGCAGGTCCTGGAACCCTTGCCGCCGTGACAATCGCTTTATACACATTTGCAAAGTTCCGGCCTGGGAGATCAATGTTCTTTGAAGTTCAGGCATCCAGCTTGTATCTAGCGCGATTACGTACTGCTGATCTTCGGATCCGGCTGAAACTGTGTGTTTGTTCTCAAGCCATATAACAATTGCCCCTAAGAGCTCTTTTACGAGCATAGCCTCTTCTGTCTCGTGAAGATCAGCCGGCAGTTCATCCTGTGATACCAATAGGTAGCTCTCATTAAGCACGATATCTTCAACATCTTCCTTCCCGGGGTAGCCATTACTCTCTCCTGAAGAGACGGAAGAGTCCTCCCCCCGCTTAAGATATATATATTCTTCAAGGGTACGGATGCTTTTCACCTTAGCAGATGAATTCTTTCCTTCGAGGTAACTGTCGAGATCGAAAACGTAGATATTATCAATGCTGTACGGCCATTCTTTCCCATTATTCTCGTGCACGTATTGCGCCTTAAGCCTTATATACCTGTTCCACAACCTATTGTAACTATGATGGCTGTCTATATAGATTACTTCCTTACCACTTTTTATATCTTTCAAAAAATCCGTACTTCTTCTTTTACCTCCCCTTACCTTTAAGTGATGTTCTTTTTCTTCCGACTCGTTGGAAGATACCACCTCTTTGTCCTTAATAGCTTCTGCTATCATATAGACATCGGTTAAAACCAGCCTCACTTTTTCAGGTGGAAGAGTTGAATGGCCCAAAGCCGTCACTACTCTTTTCGTAGCATTACGAAGTTTCAATATCTCACGGATCTGCGTTACAAATGCTCCGAAAGACTTAATAAAATATACCGGCAAAACACAGAATGTGCCTACCGTCCTCCAGGCCTTATAGAACCTGCCTCTATCGGTCTTCCTTGAAGCATTAATCTCCTTACGTATGCGGCTTTGTGTCATATTCATCCCGATCTGGACCGGTATGGAGATCAGAAAACCTACAAATTCGGGGAGCCAGGTTAAAAGCAAAAGCGCCCATACAGGTGTAGCGGGGTTTTTTATCTTATAATATATGGTCGTAGCTTCTCTGCAGATCGCCCCGAAAAATGTCATGGAAATAAACAGAACACTGGAAAGGGTCAGGACCATACCTCCGGGTATCCCTACAGAAAGAAGCAATCCGCTCAATACCGGAATTAGAATATATCCGCTTTTTACAAGCGCCGCCGCGCCTTCTATGGCGATAAAACGTTTAACTAAAGCCAAATATACTTTTTTGTCGCGTTTCGAAAAACCATCTTCCCTGGAAAACATATAGTTCATAATACTTTCCAGCTTTACCGCGGAGCCCTGGTCCTTGATTATCTTGCTAGCAATGGCTTTTTCAATACGTCTCCGCGAGCGTCCCTCAAATTCATCCGCATAAGGCAGAACCGCTCTCTCTTTTTTATCATCAGAAGAATAATTCATCTTGCCATAAAGATGTGATAAAGATCTTTTGATTATCTCTTCAAAGACCAGATCACACGACAGATCTCTAAAAATATCTTTTGAGAGGTATATTACCGGTTTTCGGCTATTCCTATCCATAAAAGCTATAGAATAGGTATAATCAAGACCATCGGGACTAGTATGTACTCTATAGCTGTTTCCTGCTGTCTGAGGGGTATCTACAAGGGATATCGTAAGGTCCCCCATATTGTTACTCGCCAGGTAAGGTATAAGTTTCTTGCCCACTTTTCTCGCATTTTTCTTGATCTTCTTTCCATCTTCTTTACGGAATTCCCCAAAATTTTCGATATCGGGGCTGTTTGACTTTTTTGAATATGTTATTGATGTCAGATCCCCGGCATGCGCCTGCCATATTTTTATTTGAGGGAGCACTCTTGAAGAAAAATAACTTCTTTTGGCAATTTCTCTTGTCCCGATCTCATAAATAACATCACTAAGCTCTTCTAATTCATGCCGTGTCGCGTATTTGAAAGAATACTTTTTTTGTATCTCGTCGGGAGGAATTGACGTTGCAGATTTCTTCTCTTCCGCAACCCTCATATCTTTGATAGTCACCCCTATTTTCCCTATACCCAACGACAGAGCTTTAGAGGCCGTTTGTTGATAATCGGCATAATAATTTATTATGAATGATGGGGCTTTCTCGGAGGGTTCGTGTATCGCAAGAGATATCCCTTCTTTAGCATTAAAAATCCGATATCTCCTCTCAGGAGAAAACGACTGCTTACCCAATTGCCGCAAAATGAGAATGTTCACAAGATCGGCATCAACGATAGCACCATATCTTTCAATCAATTTTGAGATAAGAACATTGACATACAAAAAACATACCGATTCTTTGAATTCTTTAGGGACATCCGTAAAGCTTACTTCGCCATTATGTGCGGCAGTATTCTGGGATGATAGTTCCGGGTAAAATCCTGTATTTTTGAGTGAACGTTCTACTTCCCGCATATCGTCCCAGGTAACCCTGTTAAAGGAGGATAAAACAGCAAGATTTTCCGCATTAACTGCAGAAAATGCGTCCGTTGCTATAGTGTTAATAGCAAACAAACACACTACGAACATAGATATAATCTTTATCCATATCCTGTGTTTATTTCTGCTAGATATATTAAACATGATAGTATTGTACCAAATTTGTCCCATTAGGTCAAGAAAAAGCTTGATAAGCGTTGAATTTTTAACATGATATAAGTTGTTTATTGGTAATATTTTACAGAAAGGATATTTTGTGGGGCGACTTGCTAGTTATTGCTGAACGGCCTTGTTCTTAAGACCGGCAGTTATTATCTCCACTTTTACAATTCTTCTTTACCTGTGCTATATGACGCGTCATAGCCTTTCATCTTCTATAGGCAATCTGCGGGCCATATAATAGCGGCAATATCACTGAAACCATCCACGGGGGTCTTGGTGGTATATCCATCCTTTTTTTATCCAATATTAAAAAGAGTCTCTTTCTTTCAATTTATTAATAATAACATGTTTATATGATGATGAGTGCAATAGACTGTGCGTTATGCTGATATGAGTGCCTGTAGTGCACTGAGGTATTCTTGATGCATCGTTTTGATGTCTTCGGAGATAGCTCTTATAGGTCTCAAGACTATAAACCATCCTCCTGAACCATTGTCATCTTTTACGCTTGCGGCACGAGCCATAGCTTTGGCGAAGGAATATAAGCCTTCTTCATACCCGATCATAAGTACGGGTATTCTAAGATCTTTACATGTATCAGTGAGATCTTCCGGATGGTCAGATGGACCCTTAATAAGCCCTAGAATATCTCTTGCGTCTTTCGTTTTTGCAAAATTAACAAGCGCTTCAATTTCATCCGCTTGTGAGGCAATATTGTTCTTAGTCTCTTTAAGTTCTTCTTCAGTAATAATGATCGTTTCAATATCTGCGTTTGCTCTCTTTATCATGCCGTTAAGAATCTCCGCGGCTGCTCCATTTCTTGAAAAGAGTATAATTTTCCCATTCTTGAGTGTCGACGTGTCGGATACTATATTTCTTATTGAATTCTCAAAATCAACAGCCATCGTAGAAGAAAGGATATCATCCGCGTATAAAATAAGGCTCTCCCCCTCCTTTTCCCTGTCAAAAAAAGCAAGTTGTGCTTCTAATGCTGCAAGCGGATAGCCGTTGCCGGTCAGCTCATGTAAGTTCGTACAAGCACTTTCAAAAGAGACCGATTGCAGCAGGTAATCGATATCTTTAGCAATTAAAGATCTTTCAGATTCATCGACATTATATTGTTGTGCTGGCGCGCCTCTCTTAACACTTTCAAAATGTTCCATGCGTTCGGCAACCTGCGCAACACTTAAAAGCAGCATATCTTGTTCGACGATAGTTAGGCTTGGTTGTTTCAAGAATTCGATAGCTCGGTTGCTTTTCATAAAACCGTCAATGTCTTCTACTTTGCGAAGCCAGTCAGCAAGATGATAGCGAAAATCTCCACCTTTCCTAGATTCTACAACTAACCCTGCCCTTTCAAGTATAGGAAGATCACGCTGCAAGGTTTCGAGAGTGCAGCCCTCATTCGCGGAGAGTTCCATAAGGGTTCTTGAGTTTTTGGCGAATATTCCTTCAGCATGCATTTCTTTTAGTAATGTGGCCGAAGACAGAGGAGCTTCAGTGGTAGCCGCACTGGTGCCAGGTGCTTTCACCCCGGCAGCACGCGACTCTTCCGCGGCTTGCGCTTCCTGATATTGTAGAGATGTCCCTCTATCCTCAAAGCTTTTAAGAAGGAGAATAGCGTTGTTGATAAACCGCGGGCTGAGATCTACAGCGTGATACATTTCGCCGTCGTCTGAGCTTTTAACAAGATCGAAGCTTCGAAGTCTTTCTAGATGGCCAAGGACGGCTTCTTTTGAAAGATGCCCATCCGGGATGTCGCCCGTGGTAAGCTGCCGTATTTCTTCAACGGTAGCATAACCATCCTGGAATTCAGCGATGAGAAGCTCAAGTATATTATGTGGTGAGTCTTGATATATACGTGTATTTTCATGCTCCGGCTTAGGACTTGTTACGAGAAACCATGAGGTCTTCTCAACAACAGTATATCCTTGAGATTTAAAAAACTCGACTTGTTCGGCGTCTACTTTCGTATCTTTTAGGATAGATTGACTTAGATCAACATCGGTCAGGTCTATATTTCTTAGATCGGCATAAGTGAAATCGGCATTGGCAAGTTTTGCGTTACTCAAAGAGGAATTTATTAAGATAGTCCAGGTTAGATTTGCTCCCCTTAAATCTGCATTCTCAAAATCTGCCCATTCAAGCGAGGAGTGAACTAACTCAGCCTTTCTTAGATCTGCTGAATTGAAGGCAGCGCCCATCAGGCGGGCGTATGATAGATCAGCTAATTGTAAAGTCGCACCCTTAAAGTTTGCCCAGTTTGACCATGACATCATCAATATCACCCCTGTCATATCCTGGTTCTCGAAATCATATCCTTCTAGGTGGTCGTCAAGATATTCACCTGCCGCAGCTAAAAAAGCATCTCTTAAATTTTCTCTTTTTCCGTTAACGAACTCGGTCAACTCTACCGGCAACGTTTCTTTGGTTATCTTTTTCCAATCTATGATCTTTATATCTTCCAGCCTTCCCCTATCATCAATCTTTAATAGAACATTACCACCATGTAAATGTCCGTGATTTACTTTTTCCGCACCCTCTTTGAAAGTTTTTCTCACTGCATATCTTATTGATTCAGTTATGGTCTTATTTTGTCCCGCTTGAAGCGGCACGCGAATATCATCTTTCTCATATTTACCATCCCACATACTGGAGAGTGGTTGATACCCCAAAGTTTCCAGATTGAGTTCGAACATCATGCGAATGTCTACATTATGTCCAGGAGGGAAAATAGGACAAAACCAAGGATGTTGCGCGCTAACGAATTCTTTTCCATATTCGTTTTCGTTCTGGCGTTGGATGATCTCCAGACCATTCTTATGTCTAAAGAGGCCTGCGAATCCTCCACCGGATTCTATCCCAGTGGGGATATCATCGCCGTATATCTCTGTGAAATTTTGAAGCCCGTTTACTCGGAAGTCCTCCGCCATCTCAGCAACTCTTGGATCCTGAGTGAGATCGACACCTGCAATTATATAATTTCGGTTCGCCGAAGACTGGGCCTGAGCACCCTCTATTGATAACTCTGGATTCGTTACAGTACAACGATCTCTTCGGCGGACAACATGGTATCCTTGAAGTTCGAAAAGGACTGCTTGTTCGAGATCCATTGTCGTCTTATCGAGTATTGCATTAGTGTAATCAACATTGGTTAGATCAACCCTTCTTAGGTCAGCACGAGTTAAATTAGCACCGGCGAGGTTAGCGTGACTCAAACAGGCACTTATTAAGTTTGCCTGGGTAAGATCTGCACCTCTTAGGTCAGCACTTTCAAAGTCAGACCACACAAGAGAGCCCTTGACCAGAGAAGCGTCTCTTAAGTCAGCCCCAATGAAGCTAGCGCCGAGTGCCATAGTATCTGTTAGGTCAGCTAGTCTCAAGATAGCACCATTAAAGTTAGACCAGTTTATCCAAGATGTTTTTAAATTAGCGCCGGTTAAATCCTGATCTTGAAAACTATATGCTTCTATATCAGCATAAATATTTTCCCCGACGCCGGTTAAATTAGCACCTTTTAGATCCTCCCTTTCCCCATTAACAAGTGCCACAATATCCGCGGGCAAGCATTCTTCTCCGATACATTTCCAATCTATAATTTTTACATCTGTTAGATTTCCTGCATCATCAATCTTGACTAAAATATTTCCGCCATGTAAATGTCCGTGGACTGACTTTTCTATATCCTCTTTAAATGTCTCCTTTATTGCGCGCCTTATAGTGTTAGTGATGCGCTTCTTTTGTTCTTCCTGAAACGATACGCGAGTTTCACCTTTTTTATATGTACCATCCAATATGTCATCAAGTATCTGATATCCCAACGGTTGCAGGTTAAGTTCAAAAAGCGTTTGTTCGTCTAATGCGGCTCCGGGGGTGAAAACTGGACAAAACCAGGGATGGTCTCGAGTAAAAAAATTTCTAATATATTCTTCGTTATTGTTACGTTGAATGAGCTCTAAACCGTTCTCATGTTTAAATAAACGAACAAAGCCTCCACCGGATCTTATTTCACGCGGAACATTATCGCCATGTATCTCTGTGAAGTTTTGAAGACCATTTATTTGGAGATCTTTAGATATTTCGACAACCCGTGGGTCCTGAGATAGATCCGCAGCGTCGATTATATTCTTGATATTCTGTGCTTTTTCTGGTTCTTTCGTAACCCCTCTTGCCGCCGCTCCGAGGGAGGGGCTCTTGAGTGACTTTTCATGTAGCCTTCGCAATGTTTTCAAATGAGGGATGCCTATATCTATAAGTTTCCTTAATCCTTCCGCGAAATGCTGTGAGTCCATATCTATATTAATCAATTCATTCGATAATTTAATGCCGCCCTCTTTTGCTATCTCAATGATCTCTTCTTTTGAGATGTTAAAATGATTCACACAGGCATCCACTGGTGGTGTATCTTTTCCGCCTACTAGAGGTTCGAATAACACCCAATTAAGTATTTCAATATTTCTGTCATAATTTTGTGGCCAAGTATGTTTTAGCGCCGCTTGGATTCTATTGAAGGCACTCAATACTTCGTCAAGGTCGCTGGTTTCTGCAAAGGATTTGTTGAGACTGGCCACTTCATAAAACTTCTGGCCGCTTGCTGTCGCCGTGCGGATCTCCATCTCTCGTGTATATTGATCCCAGAATATGCTGGTAAAATAATTGTGTTTGGTTGCCATTATTGCGGGACTTATTGCTCTTATGTACGCCCCTTCGGCAAATGTCATTTCCCAGTCAGTGATCAGGTTGTCCTCGGAGAGCAATAAGAGTTCGAAAGCGGTCGCTATCATATCATTTACTAAGAGGTTATCTTCAAGGACAGGCGCTTTGTCTTTTGGAAAAGTGTGGGAATATGCCTTTTTTATTTTTTCGTCGGAAAGTATCATCTCTCGGATAGCACTGTATCTGAGAGGTTCCTGACGTGCTAAGAGTTGCATGACAGCTTCTATCTCTTCATGGAAGATCGCCCTCAGCTGTTTCAGTGGATAGTTCTTAAGTCGTGGCGACACAAGCACTTTACCATGTGTTAGGAGTTTAGCGTCATGTCCTTCCAGTATAGGATCATTCTCTTCCGCGTATATAACGCGAGTAAGCGTAACCGCCTGACTGATCATATCGAGGCGGACACGCGCCATTTTTCGAAGTACAGCATCCTCTGAAACTACTATTATACGCTGATCATCGCTGAAATATGGGTTGCCCCACAGATATTTGAGTGGTATTTTTATTTCAACCTTTGTACCATTCTCAAGCGGTGTGTATTCGATTGTGCCGTTCATTTTGGCGATATCTTTCTTCATCAGTTTGTATCCAGCATGATACTCACTAAAATATCGCGAAGTATGTTTACGCTTTCGTATTGTCGGTGTACCGTCCTCTTTAAATTCAATGGGTTTGCCGTTGTCAACACATGAGAGAACGAGTACCGTACTATCATGGTAGACTTGTAGCGTTATCCTGCCGTCGTAGTCCTCCGGAGCGATTCCCAGCTCAGTGATTTTATCGACTATTGAGTCAAAGGAGTTTTTCGCGATTTCTCGCATCATGAACGCCAGGCTCATATGTTCATCTACTGATTGATGTACTTCTGATTTAAGTAATTGCGCAAAAAACAATTTTTTCAATTCAACATACGGAGGACTTTCCTTGAATTGTTCATCATGCTTGTGGTCATAAAACGGTAGTTCAACTGTGATCCCGGGGAGAGCTACGCATATTGGTGCAGTCGCCAATGTAGCTGCTAGATTATCAACATTAGGCTTGGGCGTATTTACCGCATAAGCGGGAACGGACAAAAGAAAAAGCGCCCCTGTAAGTAACAGGGAGATTCCCCTCAAGACCATTTTGTGGAATTTTATCATTATAATCATTGTTACTATTATACCTGCACTTCCTTGTTAACGCAATAAAAAGCAGGTTAGCTATTTTCTTCTTAACTAAGTGTAAGTTCAACATTTACAACTAGTTATAAGCTCTAATTTGAGGAGTTGTTGTATTGGGTCTCGAGTGTTGTAGCTGGACGTAGAAATTGTCTATTTTTTGATTAATGTAAGGATGTTTTACGGGGCGACTTGGCTTCCTTAAAGCCGGTCAATCTAAAAGAGATTGCTTCGGCCATAACTGGCCTCGCAATGACGTGAAACGAAGCATACAACAGGGCCGAAGGCCCTACATAGGGGTTTACCAAGTACATGTATACATCGTAAACCCCAGTTTATGATGTAAGTTATTATAACATATATTTTTATGGTGGGAAATGAGTCTTACGCGGCGGTTTTAATGTTCTTCTCGATAATCTCGTTAAGTTTCTTGATCCCGTCAACATCCAGTTTACTTACTGGCAATAAGAATATTACGCTGCGGGCTAGTTCATTGATATCGGTTGTTTCTACTACAAGAGCTTCTCCTGTAAG
>CAYWDJ010000035.1:0-11658 GCA_964457005.1 uncultured Planctomycetia bacterium | reverse complement strand
TTCCGGATGCTGAGCTTTTGAAATATATGGCAACAAAAACCGCTTGGTGGTTCATTCGTAAGGGTGCTTTCGATGACAGCAAATTCAGGTCGGACCTTGAAAGGATAAAAGTTGTTTACCGCAGTAAGGGTTTTCTGGATGTAAGAGTAGGCAGCAAATTTGAGTATTCAGAAGACGGGCAGTGGATGTTTATTACCGTTGTTGTCGATGAAGGTAAAAAATACTTAACGGGGAGTTTCTCCATAACCGGGCAACTTGCTTTCCCTGAACAGCAGATAAAGGACCAGATCAAGATAAGGCCGGGAGATCCTTTTGATTTTTCCGAGATAAAGGAAGATATTGAGAGGGCCCGCAGCTTTTATTACGATAAGGGATATATGGATGCCGATGTTGACCTGCAGCGTAAATTTAACGCCAGAACCGATAGAATGGATCTTACGTTCAACATAACGGCGCATGAGATCGTGCACGTGGGTAAGGTTAACGTTATAGGCAACACGAAGACAAAAGATAAGGTTATCAGGAGAGAGCTTAGGTTGTATCCGGGAGAACAGTACGACGGAGAAAAGCTTAAGAAGAGTAAGGAGCGCATATACAACCTTGGATTTTTTGAGGACGTATATTTCGAAACAGTTCCTACTAGCCAGCCCGGGGTCAAGGACCTTAATGTTACGGTCAAGGAAACTAAGACCGGTGAATTTTCCTTTGGTGGCGGCTATAGCTCCGTAGACGCTTTTATCGGGTTTGCCCAGATCAAACAGAGGAACTTTGATCTCTTGGCATTTCCCACCTTTACCGGTGGCGGACAGGATCTCACTCTAAGGGCTGAGATTGGAAGCAGAAGGAATAATTTCTTCCTTGGCTGGACAGATCCATGGATCTTTGATTTTCCCTATCTTTTCGGTTTTGATTTTTACAGGCAGGAACATCTCAGGAATAGTCAGTCCGGATTTGGTTATGATGAAACCCGTTTTGGAGGATCACTCAAGCTGGGCAAAGAGATTACAGACCAGATATCCACGGGACTTATCTATAACCTTGAAGAGGTCAAGATCTCAAATATAGCGGATGATGCTACATCCGTCCTTAGTAGTGAGTTGGGGACGAACTGGATCAGCCGACTTTCATGGAACCTGAACTTCGATACAAGAGACAATGTTTATTCTCCGACACGCGGTCTCTATACGGGTCTTACCATGGAAAACGCCGGTGGATTTATTGGTGGCGACAGAGATTTCGTGAAGTTGTTCACTTTTGGGAGCATTTATTATACTTTTTGGGACTTTCTAGTTCTTGAGGTTAAGGGGAGAATGGGAGTTGCAAACTCATATGGAGACAGTACGGAAGTGCCGATCTATGAGAGATTTTTTGCAGGTGGTGCAACGACTATCCGCGGATTTAAAGAAAGGTCTGTAGGTCCCAGGGACAGAGGGTCGAATACGGCTCTTGGCGGGGAAGCACTGATCCTGGGTAACGCGGAGGTAACGTTTCCGATATGGAAGGGACTGATAAAGGGGGCTGTTTTTGTGGATACAGGTACCGTTCATGAGAAGTATGAGGACATTTTCAAAAATATTGACTATATGATGGGTGCCGGATTCGGAGTCAGGGTTAAAACACCGATAGGTCCGGTTAAAGTGGATTATGGGTATCCGCTTACAAAGAACCACGACGACAAGAGAACCGGTGAAGTTTATTTTAGCGTAACACATGGATTCTAATAATCAGGGTTTAACATAAGGAGGACAGAATGTTCAAGAAAATGAGAAAAATGGCTGCTATTTGCCTGGTGGTTTTTATCGTATCTCAGGTAGCTGTCTTAGCGGCATATGCTGAAGCAAAAATAGGCTATGTCGATCTCAGGAGAGCTTTTTACGAATATGAAAAAACTAAGACCTTTGAAACAGAGCTAAACGGTCTTACCGAGGAAAGACAGGCAAAGCGCACAGGGATGATCGCTGCGATCACAAAGCTTAGAGATGAGGGAGAGCTTCTTCAGGGAGAAGCAAGGCAGCAGAAGCAGACAGCAATCGACGCAAAGCTCGCGGAACTGCAGGAGTTCGACAGGGACACAAGACAGCAGCTTCTTAATAAGAAGAACGATATGTTTCGTGCAGTTGTCGATGATATCCAGAAAGTTGTCACAGAAATGGGTAAGGCTCAGAAATATGATTATGTGCTGGACTCCAGAAATGTGATGTACGCGCAAGAGCAGTATGACCTCACAAATGAAGTTGTAAAGAAACTGAATAAATAATTTTAAAGTATTTGATTTGATCCCCGCCTGCGCGGGGATAACAGAGGATTAGCGGATAGTGTATGGTGTCGCTGTACGCTATCCGCTAATGTTTTATGAAGCAGAGAACAATAGCAAAAGAAGTTAGATTTGCCGGCAAAGCCCTTCAGACGGGGAAGCATGTTGTAATGACGTGCAGACCCGGGATAGAGGGAGAAGGTATAGTTTTTACCAGGACGGATATAGCGGACGCCGCACCGATAAAGCTTGGAGAGTTAATGTCGTCAAGTTCGAACAGGAGAAGAACCACGATAGGGCTTGGAAAAGTCCAGGTTCAGACGGTTGAACATCTCCTGGCGGCTTTATGGGCGCTGGGGATAGATAATCTTATCATTGATATAGCGGGAGCTGAACTGCCTGCGATGGATGGCAGTGCCCTGGGGTTTTTAACGCCGCTTAAAGAAGCCGGGACTACCGAACAGGGCATGGAACGCAGAAGTATTAAAATAACGGAGCCTATTATGATCACGAATGGAGACAGGTCTATTTCTATTGTGCCCGATGATGTTTTCAGTGTATCATACTCAATAGACTATAAGGTCGCTTGTATCGGGAAAGAAGAGTTTCACATAGTGCCGGACATGGATTCTTTCGAAAAAGATATAGCGCCGGCAAGGACATTCTGTTTGATGCGGGAAGCCGCACTTCTCTTTCTGACAGGGCTGGGACGCGGGGCAACTTTTAACAATACACTCATCCTTGGCAATAAGGGGCCCGTAGGGACAAAGTTTCGGATCCCCAACGAGCCGATCAGGCATAAAATTCTTGATCTTATAGGGGACCTGTACATGTTAGGCAGGCCCATAATCGGAAAAGTCATCGCAAAGAAGTCAGGACATGCGCTTAATGCTGAAGTAGTAAAACAAATAGCAGAAAAATATATTTAAAAAAGGAGAACGAATGAGTAAAGTTATAGACATTAAAGGAATACTGAACAGGATGCCTCATAGATACCCGTTCCTTCTTGTAGACAGAGTTCTAGACTATGAGCTAGGCAAATGGATCAAGGCATTAAAGAATGTTACAATAAACGAACCGTTTTTCCAGGGCCATTTCCCGGGCGAGCCGGTTATGCCTGGTGTGCTTCAGATAGAAGCGCTTGCCCAGGCGGGAGGAATACTGGCATGTGCAACGCATGAAGACAGGGACATAATAGCTTTCTTCATGACGGTTAACAACTGTAAGTTCAGAAAGATGGTTGTGCCGGGAGACCAGCTGATCTTAAACGCAGAGATAACAAAAGTTATGCGAGGCAGTATCATTCAGGTGCATGGAAAAGGTACGGTTGACGATAAGGTGGTCAGTGAGGGAGACTTCATGTTCAGTATTGTTGACAGGGCCGACGTCAAATAAATTTTATAAGATCCCCGCTTTCGCGGGGATGACAGCGAGAGGTGTAATGAGTAAGATAGGTATAATTGCAGGCAGCGGATCAATGCCGCTCGAATTTATAAAAGCCGCCAAAAAGAGAGACGAAACGGTTGTCGTGTTCGCTCTCAAGGATATGGCGTCTCCCGAGTTGGAACAGGCGGGGGACAAGATCTACTGGATGGAGCTGGGGCAAATAGCTAAATTCGGGTTTTTATTCATGAAAGAAAGGATCCGGCATGTTGCTTTGTTGGGTAAGGTTGAGAAAAAATTAATATACGAAAATAATGACCAGGACTCAACGTATAAGGACGGATTGAAAAAACTGTCTAATAAAAAAGATTATTCCATCCTGAACGCTATAACGAACGGTCTCGCCAAGGTAGGGGTAGAGGTTATAGATACGAGCAAATATCTATGCGATCTATATCCCGGGGAGGGCGTTCTTACAAACACTCCTTCAGATGAAGATTTGGATAAGAATGTCGGGTTCGGAACGCCTATCGCGAGAAAACTGGCTGACATGGATATTGGTCAGACGATAATCGTTAAGAACGAAGCGGTTGTCGCGGTGGAATCCATGGAAGGCACAGACGCTACCATAGACAGGGCCGGAGAGCTTGCAGGCGACGGTTGTGTGATGATAAAAATGAGCCGTCCGGATCAGGACATGAGATGGGATGTGCCGGCAGTAGGGCCTGAAACAATGAAAAAACTTATTGATAATAAGTTCAGGGCACTTGTCCTCGATAGTGGAAAACTGTATCTTATTGAACAAGAGAGACTTCTCGCCATGGCCGACGAGGCCGGAATAACAGTTATAGGTGTGTGATAGTTATCCCGCGAGATACTTCTGAATAGCCTCAGCGACGCGTCTTGAGGCTCCTTTTTGTCCCAGAGATTCTTTAACTTTCTTAAGGTTGTTTTTTGTTTCTTCAATGATGGAAGGGTCGTTCATGATCTTCATTGCGGCTTCTGACATGGAATCCCCCGTAGCGTTATACTGCAGGAGTTCCGGTACGATCTCTTTTCCGGCAAGGATGTTAGCCAGAGAAAGGTGGTCGGGGAGCATGAATATATGTTTGCCCAATAGATAGGTTAAAAAATTTGTCTTATATGTAACGATCATTGGTGTTTCCATCATAGCTGTTTCCAGCGTTGCCGTCCCGGAAGTCACAAAAGCAAAATCACAATTTTGAAGAACTGATAAAGCGTCATCTGTCCGCGTTGTTAGTGGCAGTTTGCTGTGGTTTGCATATAGAGCCTTATATTTTTCAGGGTCAATATTAGAACTTTCAGCCACAATGAACTTAAGACCGGGTTTTTCAGAAAGCATTTTATCCGCCGCTTCAAGCATTATTGGAAGAAGCTTGTCGATCTCGGTATTCCTTGATCCCGGAAGAAGCGCAATGGTTGTGTCGGTCCTTTCTGCCGGGGAATGTGTTTCAATAAAGTTGTAATAAGAGTCAACAAGAGGGTGTCCCGCAAAGTCAGAATCAATGCCGTTCTCTTGCAAAAGTTTCTTTTCAAAATCAAACAAGACAATAGCTTTATTTACGAATTTTTTTATTTTATTAATTCTCCAGGGCCCCCATGCCCAGATCTGAGGAATAATGTAGTATATGACCGGGATGTTCTTCTTGCGCAGATATTCGGCTATTTTCAGGTTGAAGCCGGGATAGTCGACGAGTATTGCCGCGGCAGGTTTGCGCTTGTCAATTTCAGAAGTTATTAATTTGAACTGGGAGTGTATCGTTGGGAGTTTTTTTATTATTTCAACTATGCCGACAATAGAAAGCTCCCGTACATGTTCGATGAGCTCCAGCCCTTGTTTTGCAAGGTTGTCGCCGCCTACTCCCCAAAAGTGAGTGCCAGGCATAAGGCCGGTCAGCTCTTTAAGAACTTTGGCGGCATGTATGTCGCCCGAAGGTTCACCTGTTATGATAAGGACGTTATTATTCATTGGTATTTTATTCGGGGAACCCTAGAATGGGGGATGGCACATTGTTGTTGAGCTCTTCAAGGATCTTTAGCGCTACCTGAAGAGCCTCTTTTCCTTCCACTCCCGAAACGATAGGTTTTTTGTTATTCCTGACACAGGAGATAAATGATTTTAATTCTACCTTCAACGCGTCTTTTTTGCGCATTCGCACCTTTTGTTTTTCGAGACCTTTGTCGCCTTTTTTATACAAGTAGGCTTCTTTGTGAAGAAAGTCCAAAAGGATGTAGGAGTCTTTCTGGAAGATGCGGATGTTGCGCGTTTCTTCTTTTGTAACACGGCTTGCGGTAATGTCGGCAATGACATTGTTGGCAAAGGTGAGGCGCACATTAGCAAGGTCCTCATGATCGGAAACGCTGCTTATTCCCACAGCTTCAATATGTTTTACTTTAGAATTCACAAGGCTGAGAATAATATCTATGTCGTGTATCATAAGATCGAGAACGACGCCAACGTCCTTGATACGGCCTTTCTTCCCAATGGAGCCAAGTCTTTGACATTCAATGAACTTGGGTTTTGTGAGCAGGTGGTCGACGGCTATAACTGCCGAATTAAAACGCTCAATATGTCCTACCTGAATGGTAAGGGCCTTGTTTTTTGCAAGCTTAACAAGTTCCTCGGCTTCTTCAAGTGTTTTGGTAATAGGTTTCTCTATGAGGACATGGACCCCTGCATTCAGGAAATCTTTAGCTACAGCGTAGTGCAGGCTGGTTGGTACGGCAATACTCACCGCATCCACCTTGTCTAGAATGTCATGATAGTTGGTAAAGTATTTGGTGTGATACTTTTTGGCGACCTCTTTGGCTGCTTTTTTATCTATATCACAGACCCCGACAAGGTCCAGATCACATTTTTTAGCTATGGTGCTGTATACTTTTGTATGGAAAGTTCCAAGATGTCCTGTCCCGACGACGCCTACTCGAAGTGTACTCATTTTTTATCACTTATCCTCTCTTTTGGGGCTTGCTTGCCCAAAAATCTAATGGCAATTATAACATTAATGGGTAAGAAGGGCAAGATGATAAAAAGGGGGGACTCCGGCTGTAAAAAGGCCCAATTGTTGTCGACAAGGGGGGGCATCTATGTTACAATTTATCACTTCACTTATGAAAAACTATATAAGATTTATAAAATTAATATTACCACATAGTGGTATATTCCTTCTGGGAGTTTTGAGCATGCTGCTGGGGACGCTTTTTAGCGCCTCGCCGCTGGCACTTATAATTCCTATGATAGATATCGTAATCATGGGTAAGAAGATACCCCTTCCCGAGGGGATAGATGTCCCGTTCGTGAATAATATCATAGAAAAAGTGAATTCTATGGAGCAGATCACCATTCTGAACATGATGGCGGTACTTCTAGTGATCTTTTTTCTTCTTAGGAGCCTGTTCATGTTCCTTGAGTCTTATCTGATGAGCGACGTAAGTCAGAGAGTCATAAAGGATGTAAAGAACGATATTTACAAGAAATTGCAGACCCTGTCGATGAATTTTTACAGCCATAATCCCACCGGCGAGCTGATGTCCAGGATAACATATGACGCCGCTGTTATCAGGGATGCGATAGGCTCGGGGGTGGCGGATACGTTCAAGCAGCCAATTGAGATCCTGATCTACTCAACCATGGTAATAGGCCTTAAGGTTTTCGGAGGAATACCCTGGAGCCTGATACTTACCGGGGTTGTGGTCTTCCCGCTTATTCTGTACCCAGTCACAAGGATAGGCAAAAAGCTTAGGAAGATAAGCCAGCATTCCCAGGAGAAGGTAGGGGATATCAATAATATGCTGCTTGAGACAATAACCGGGATCAAGCTTGTAAAATCATTTTGCATGCAGGATTATGAATTGAACAGATTTAAGGCCCATAACCAGAAATTTTACCAACTTAACATGAAAGCCGTTAAAAGAATGAAAATAGTCAGCCCTATGACGGAAGGGATGGCGGTTGTCTGTACCGCCGTTATCATCTGGATGGCCGGGAAAAGCATAATCAGCGGTGATCTGTCGACCGGTGTATTCGGGGCGTTTATAGCTGCTATTTTCTCTATGATGAAGCCAATAAAGAAGTTAAGTAATGTATACGGGATCAACCAGCAGGCTCTTGCGGCGGCTGATAGGGTCTTTCAGCTGATGGACGAACCCGTGACAGTTGAGGAAAGCACGAATCCCGTAGAGCTTAAAGAGTTCGAAAGGAACATTGTCCTAAAGAACGTTGACTTCAAGTACGACGAGGAACTCATACTGAAAGGCGCCGACCTAACCATCAAAAAAGGCGAGATTGTTGCCTTGGTCGGACCGTCGGGAGCCGGGAAAACAACTCTGGTAAATCTTATTCCCAGGTTTTATGACCCGTCAAGCGGAGAGGTTGCTATAGACGGGATCAACGTAAGGGACATGGACATACAGTCTCTTAGGGGGAAAATAGGCCTGGTCACACAGGAGACTTTGCTCTTTAATGATTCTGTCAAAGAAAACATTACATATGGGCACGGAGATATTGATGAAGAGCAGCTTGTAAGGGTGGCCAAGGCTGCCAATGCCCACCGTTTTATCAAGGAGTTTCCGGAGGGATACGATACTATCGTAGGTGAAAGAGGTTTTAAGATTTCGGGCGGACAGAGACAGCGCCTGGCGATAGCAAGGGCTATCTATAAGAATCCTCCGATACTTATATTTGATGAGGCTACAAGCCAGCTGGACACGGAAAGTGAAAAACTGGTCCAGGAAGCTATAAATAACCTTATGAAGGGACGTACATCCATAGTTATAGCTCACAGGCTAAGCACGATAAAACATGCCGATAAGATAGTAGTTCTCGAGGCGGGGAGGATAGTGGGCATAGGCACGCATGAGGAACTTGTAGCGCAAAATTCGGTTTATGAGAAGCTATATAACATGCAATTCGCGGATTAGCGGTATTGTGGGCAAAAAGTACTTGCATTTAAGTATAATTTCTATATAATACTGTTTCAGTTGTTTTTACTAACTACAAGCGGTTAATAGGCATCATGGGATCGCTCTTACGGTAAGGGTCGTAATCCCATAAAAAATGCGATTGATCGGAGTACTAAGGAGGGAAAAGTGGCAATAGCATCAAAGGTTATAAGAGAATTGCTTGGAAATGGCGTACATTTCGGGCATCAGAAAAACAAGTGGAATCCGAGAATGGGCAAGTATATTTTCGGTCAGAAAAGCGGTATATACATAATAGACTTACAGAAAACGGAAGTGGCGTTGCAGGCAGCTGTTGATTTCTTGTATGAGCTGTCGGCTAGCGGAAAGACCGTTCTCTTTGCAGGGACAAAAAAGCAGGCTAAGCAAATCATAAAAGAAGAAGCCGAAAGATGTGGCATGTTCTACATAGACGAAAGATGGCTTGGAGGTTGTTTGACAAACTTCGCGACAATAAGGAAAAGTATCGATAAGCTGAATCGTCTCCAGGAGATGAAGGTCAGCGAGGTCTATGATACGCTTGCAAAGAAAGAAAAAGCAAGCATTGACAGACAGGAGAACAAGCTTTTGAGGAACCTTGGCGGTATCCGTGAGATGGGAGTTTTGCCGGATGCAGTTGTAATAGTGGACTCAGACGCTGAAGAAATAGCGGTTAAAGAAGCCAGGAAGATAGGCATACCGGTTGTAGCGCTTCTGGACACTAATTGTGACCCTACACTTATAGACTATCCGATACCCGGCAATGACGATGCCATAAGAGCTATCAGGTACATTGTATCAACTCTGGCTGACGCTGTTGCTAAAGGTAAATCTGAATTTTCAGGAGTAAAGGTTAAAGAAGCTCCTAAGGAAGAGGCCCCGAAGGCCGAAGCCGAGGCGAAAATTGAAGAGGCTCCTAAGGAAGAAACTCCAAAAGAAACCGAGGTAGCGCCGGAAGTTGCCACACCCAAAGAAGAAGCCCCAAAGAAAGAAGCGGTAGTGGAATCCGAGGTAGTAAAAGAGGCTGAGATCAGCGAAGAATCGCTTGAGGGTGACATAAAACTTGATAGTTCTGAAGAATAAAATTTGAAATCATGAGGGAGAAAGAGATGAACATACTTGACGCAGTAAAGAGGCTGAGGGGTAAAACTTCAGCAGGCATGATGGACTGTAAGGCGGCGCTGAAAGAGGCCGGGGGGGATATAGATAAAGCCGTAGACGTTCTCAGAAAAAAAGGTATAGCTAAGGCTGCTAAAAAGTCAGAGCGTACAGCGAGCCAGGGCATCGTAGAGAGCTACATACATATGGGAAGCCGTATAGGTGTTCTTCTTGAAGTCAACTGTGAGACAGATTTTGTCGCCAGAAACAGCGATTTCAAGAAAGTGTGTAAGGAACTTGCCATGCAGGTTGCCGCGGCAAATCCGATGTATGTATCAAGGGACGAGGTTCCTGCTGAATCTATCGAAAAAGAACGCGAGATATTCAAGAGTCAGATAAAAGATAAGCCGGCAGAGGTTGTCGAAAAGATTGTTGACGGGAAACTGAATAAATATTACTCAGAAGTATGCCTTCTGGAGCAGCCGTTCATCAAAGATCCGAACATAAGGATCAAAGACATGGTTACCCAGCTAATAGCGACTCTGGGTGAAAATATGGTTGTAAAGAGATTCGCCAGATTCGAAGTTGGCGAGCAGGACTAATGGCAAAAAAAGCAGCTAAAAAACCCAAAAGAATATTACTCAAACTGAGCGGCGAAGCGCTTATGGGAGAGATGGGGTATGGAATAGACCCTGATGTTATTCTTTCGATAGCCAAGCAGGTGAAAGAGATCAATAAGAGCGGCGTTGAAACCGCTCTGGTCATAGGCGCCGGGAATATTTTCCGTGGGCTTAGCGCGGCAAGCGCGGGGATGGACCGGTCAACTGCTGATTATATGGGTATGCTGGCTACAATGCTTAACGGTTTAGCGCTTCAAGACGCCCTCGAAAAGCTGGACGTCGACACCAGGGTTCTTACAGCGATCGAGATGAGGCAGCTCGCAGAACTCTACATAAGAAGAAGAGCTGACAGGCATCTTGCAAAGGGCAGGGTAGTTATATTTGTGTGCGGTACGGGCAACCCGTATTTCACCACTGATACGGCTGCCGCCTTAAGGGCGATTGAGCTAGGTGCCGATATGATTTTAAAGGCAACAAAGGTTGACGGGGTTTACACAAAAGATCCGGTTAAATATAAGGACGCGAAGAAGTTTACAGAGCTTTCTTATATGGAAGTATTAAAGAGACGTCTTAAAGTGATGGATTCAACAGCTGTAAGCCTTTGTATGGACAATGAGCTTCCGATAGTAGTTTTTGATCTCACAAAAAAAGGTAACATTAAAAAAGCCGTTGATGGTAAAAAAATAGGAACGACTATAAGCTAAGAGGAGTTTTTATGCCACAGACAGAAGTAGACAGAATTTTACGAGAGACCGAGTCAAAGATGAAAGAAGCTTTGGAGGCTGTTAAGAAACAGTTTTCCACAATAAGGACAGGAAGGGCCCATCCAAGTATTGTAGAGGGCATAAGAGTTGATTATTACGGGACGATGACACACCTGAAACAGCTTGCGAACGTTTCCGCTCCGGAACCCAGGCTGATAGTTATCCAGCCATGGGACAAGAACTCTATGACAGCGATAGAAAAAGCCATAATGAGTTCAGATGTCGGGATAATGCCCGTTAATGACGGGAAGGTTATACGTCTTTCAATGCCGCAGCTTACCCATGAAAGAAGGGAAGAGCTTGCGAAGGCACTGCATCGTATTATGGAAGAAGGCAAGGTGTCCATAAGAAACTCAAGACATCACGGCATAGAAGGCGCCACAAAAGCGGAAAAAGATAATATGATGACAGAAGACGATAAGTTTCTCACAAAGGACAAAGTGCAGAAGCTTACCGACGATTATACAAAACAATTAGATACAGTTCTTTCTGATAAAGAAAAAGAAATGATGTCGTAGATCATTTCGGGCCGCTAGCTCATCCGGTAGAGCAACGCCCTTTTAAGGCGTGGGTGCTTGGT
>CAYWDJ010000034.1:8363-12036 GCA_964457005.1 uncultured Planctomycetia bacterium | reverse complement strand
TTTTGCCCCGCGACGATATGCCTTATCATCGTCCGCATTAGAACCGTCACATACAAAATTGATCTCATTTTCTTTGGCAAAACCCAAAAGATCGGAAAATATATTTTTCTTACAAAAATAACATCTATCCGGAACATTGCCAGACACACTTGCATCTTCCAGTTCACATGCGTCTATCAGAATATGCTTAACCCCTAATTCGCGCGTTAAGGTTGATGCTGTTTCAAATTCTTTGCGGGGCCTTATGGGACTTTTCGCGGTTACAGCCGTGACATTTTCTCCCAGGACATCATGAGATACCCGCAGTAGAAAGGTGCTGTCCACACCTCCGGATAATGCTACCAAAACACTCCCCATATCGGAGAGCATTTTTTTGAGTTCATTGTATTTTTCCATTACGCGGGTTCTTTGACCTTAAAAAATATTGAATACAGAACCGGGACAACGACAAGTGTAAGCACTGTCGCAAATCCAAGTCCGAATACTATAGTAACAGCCATTGATACAAAGAATGCATCCTTAAAGAGCGTAAGCATGCCCATCATCGTAGTAAGAGAAGCCATCGCAACGGGCCTCATACGACTTACCGACGCATCTACTATCGCACTGAAAGGTTCTTTTCCGTCTTTCAGCTCCGCATTTACCTGATCTAATAGGACTATGACATTCTTGACGATCATACCGGCAAGGCTCAGAAATCCCAGAACCGCCATAAAGCCGAAAGGCTGCCTCGTTATTAAAAGCCCTATCGTCACGCCGATTATGGCCATGGGAACTGTACACCATATTATCAGCGGCTTACGTATAGAGTTAAAAAGAAATATCGTTATAAGAAGCATCATGACAAAAAACATCGGAAGCGGCGCGGAAAGACTTTTCTGAGCGCTAGCAGAATTTTCCGCCTCCCCACCCCAGGCCATATAATATCCCGGTTTACCTTTCAGGGGGAGCTGCTTATCAAACTCTACCTTGATGGTGCTATCGGTCCACTTGTTATCGGGGATATTTTTGCCGGTTACTTTTTCTATGTCCACACCAAGTGCCTTTTCGATCTTTGCCTTAACTTCTGCAAAAAGCGCGCTTGGCAAAACCCCATGCTTGGCATCAGCATGTATTATGATCGTCTTCACTCTGTGCCGACGCCAGATATTCTCATCTTCAAACTTGGTCTCGGTGCCGGGGACTACCTGACTCATGGGTATCATACGCTTCGCGGCAGGACTCCATATCTGTATATCGCTTAGATTGTCGCCTTCCGTTCTCTCCTCTGCCGGAGACCTCGCGACAATAGGTATGAGGTTATCCCCTTCCCTGTAAAGTCCGGTTTGCACTCCCGGAAAAAATGACTCTGTTGTCTTTGCTACATCGGTCCTTAAGATGCCCTGCCTCTCAGCCTGGGCATCCGCGATCTGCGGCCTGATGACTTTTACTTTTTCTTTCCAGTCATCACGAACTCCCTGCGCATCACCGGTATCTTCTATTATCTTCTTTGCTTTGCCGGCAAGGACTCTTAATTCGTCGCCCTCTGTCCCGCTTATCCTGAGCTGTATCCTGCCGCCTTCTCCCGGACCTATACGTATCATCCTTGTATTGACAACTACACCCGGAAGCAACTCCTCCAGCCCGCTCTGCACTTTACCAATCATACCATCAATATTTTCTCCGCTATCTACATTTATAAGCGTAGTTGCAAAAGACGAACTGGGCTCATTAGGCGTGTATGTAAGAAGAAACCGCATCTCACCTCCGCCCATGGTCGTAGCTACATGTTCCACGTGGTCTTGTTCTAGCAGATAGGCATCTACCTCTTTCATCTTCTCTGAAACATGATTCAAGCTGGTCCCGCCCGGAAAAAAGAAATCTATAAAGAACTGCGAGCGTGTCGAGTCCGGGAAAAAACTATTATCCACATAACCAAAACCTTTGATAGCTACGAAAAAGACTATGAGCACTATCGCAAGCGTCTTCCACTTATTTTTCATACATACGATAAGCCCGTTTTTATATAGCTTGAACATCTTACCGCCATAGGGATCTTTCTTCTTCTCATCTGCCTTCTTATTTTTATCCGGTCTTTTGAGGAACATATGGCAGAAAAGAGGCGTAACAGTAACAGCTGTCACCCAGCTCATCATTAGCGTAATAAGTATAACCTGAAAAAGCGACCTGCAAAATTCACCGGTTGCGTCCGGGGAGAGCCCTATCGCGGCAAACGAAAGAATAGCTATAAATGTTGCACCCAAAAGCGGTAGGGCAGTCTGTCCAACTATTTTTTTTGCGGTCTTTATTGAATCATCCCCGGCCTCTATCCCCACTTGCATACCTTCAGTAACAACGATCGCATTATCGACAAGCATACCCAGAGATATGATCAGCGCTCCCAAAGATATCCTTTCCAGGACAACGCCCCACGCCTTTATAAAAGGAAACGAACCCATTATCGTAACAATAAGAACTCCGCCTATTATCAATCCGGTTCTTCTACCCATAG
Source organism: uncultured Planctomycetia bacterium (assembly GCA_964457005.1). Taxonomy (GTDB): domain Bacteria; phylum Omnitrophota; class Gorgyraeia; order Tantalellales; family Tantalellaceae; genus CAYWDJ01. The sequence continues at coordinate 9,545 of CAYWDJ010000034.1, read as the reverse complement.
CGAAAAAGAGTACTGCAATAACAATGAGAACCGATTGTATAAGATTGCTGACAAAACCGTTGATAGATTCTGTTACTGCTGTCGACTGCACGGATATGGGATGGATATCCATCCCTACCGGAAGTCGCTCCAGGACCAGGTCGTTGAATCTTTCGATCAATGACTCTCCCATTTTAACAACATTACCACCCGCAATAGTCGAAATACCTATCCCTATGGCATCCTTTCCGTCGAACCTGAGAAGGGTTGAGGGAGGTTCCTGATATTCACGTTTCACTTCGGCGACATCCTTGAGCTTGACCATCGCCCCGGTTTCCCCACTTATCACAAGAAGTTCCCCAAATTGTTTCTCGGAAGTGAATTCACCCGTTGGATCTACATATATCTGCTCAGAGCCATGTTCCACCATACCCGCGGGAACGACTAAATTCTTCGAACTCAAGGCCGCATATATGTCCTGCTGGGTTATTCCAAGATTGGCCATCTTGTCTCTTTTCATCTCAATATATATTGCCTCCGGCCTCACTCCATAAAGAACTATTTTTTTAACATCTTGCGCATTAAGAAGATCCTTCTGCAAAAATTCGGCAGTATCTTTAAGCTCTTTGTAGCTGTACCCTTCCCCCGTAAGCGCAACATAGACACCATAAACATCTCCAAAATCATCATTAACAATGGAAGGACCCGCCCCGGGAGGCAACTTCCCCTGATTGTCATTCACCTTTCTTCTTAGCTCATCCCAAACCTGGGGCAGACTATTTTTATCGTACTGATCTTTGATCGTAACCTTTACGAACGAGAGATTCCTTGATGACCGGGATCTTACATACCGGAGCTGGCCTAATTCTTGTACGCCCCGTTCAATATACTCCGACACTTCATTTTCTACTTCCTCTGCAGTCGCTCCCGGATATCCAGTGGCTACATTGGCGTCCTTAATAGTAAACTCCGGATCTTCAAGGCGCGGCATAGAATTAAAAGACTGTACTCCTGCAAAAAGCAGGACCACTACGACTGATAAAATAAACACTTTCTTTTTTATCGAAAATTCAGCAATACTCATTCGCCTCTCCCCTTCTATGTCATCCCGGCATTTGTTCCGCAAATTCTATGTCATCCCAGCATTTGTTCCGCAAATTCTATGTCATCCCGGACTTTGTTCCGCAAATTCTATGTCATCCC
>CAYWDJ010000034.1:3676-8263 GCA_964457005.1 uncultured Planctomycetia bacterium | reverse complement strand
CCGCAAATTCTATGTCATCCCGGACTTTGTTCCGCAAATTCTATGTCATCCCGGAATTTGTACACAAATATCCGGGATCTCTACTTTTAGTTATTAGTCAAGTATCTTAGAACTGGTTTCATCCAAAAGCTTGACCTTCATGCCTTCTCGTAAACTATTCGCTCCAGCTGTGACAACCCTCTCACCTGTCGTTATTCCGCTTTCGATCCGTATCTTACCAACTCCAAAAAGTCCGCCAACCTCCACATCTCTCATCTGCACCGTATCGTCATCGGGATTAACAACCCATACTTTATCCTTGCCGTCTTCTCCCGTGAACACCGAGGATGAAGGAATAGCTATCACAACCTGTTTGCTTTCCGCTCCGGGCTTCATTCTTGTTTTCACGGACGCTGACATCCCGGGCAGTACCAAAATCTCTTCCGGCTGAGGCATTATCAAGGTCGCCCTGTATGTCTGTGTTGTTGCATCCGCTCTTGCGGCAAACTCTTTTACCTCAAGTGGATATTCCTTTCCGGGGGCTTCCTGGAAAGTCGCGGAAAGTGCATACGAATCATCCTGTTTGCCCATAACAGCAACAAGCCCTTCGGGAAGATCAACAACTATCTCCATTTGCGAAATATCATGCAAGCTAACTATAGGTTCCTGCGCCTTAACCTTCTCAAAGTTCTCAACATATCTTTCTCCAATAATACCTTCGAAAGGAGCCTTAAGCTCTGTATCGCTAATAGACGCTGTCGCATCCTCAAGGCGGGCTTTAGCAACATCTCTTTTGGCCCTGTAAAGCTCCAGGTCAGCCAAAGGCACGGCATCTTCTTCATAAAGGCTTAAATAGCGCTTGTAGTCTGATTCCGCCTTATCGTATTCCGCCTTTGACTCTTCGTATTGTATCCTGTAGTCCCTGGGGTCGATCTTTGCAATAAGCTGATCTTTTGCCACCCTGTCTCCTTCTTTTATAGGAAGCTCGACCAATGGACCTGAAACTCTCCTGAAAGACATTTCGACTCGCTGTGAAGCCTGGGTCTTTCCGGGATAATTACGCACATATTCCTGCGGGCCCTGTACAAGCACCGACTTTACGGGCCTTACTATTTCTTCTTTTTTCTCTTCCTTCTTTCCGCAACCCGTGACAATAAGTGAAATTGATACCAAACCAACAAACAACAACGTCATCTTTCTATCCATAAAGACTTCCCCTTGTTTTAGGGATTGTTTCGCCCTTTCAGGGCTCGCAATGACGGCCGTCATTGCGAGGAACAAAGTGACGAAGCAATCTAATTTCTATTGTATATCTATACCTCTATTAGCAAAATATTCCCTAAGCTGATCCATCCAGATCTTTCTCACGTCCTCATTGGCAAAGAAGAGAAAGTGTGAAACGGCCCTGTCAAATGAACTCAGGTCCTGTAAAAACTCATAAACCGCTATCACAGCCGCAGACTCGCTTGCGAATTTATCATTCTGTGCGTCTATCAGGTCGGTTATGGACACCGTGCCTTCGGCGTATTTACTTTCAACTATTTTATAGTTCTTCCCTGAACTTACCATAGCATCATTGGTCAGTTTTATATTGGGGAGAGAGTAATACAGGCTGTACGCTGCATCCCTTATCTCTTTATCCGTCAACTGCGCGGCAAGCTCCTTAACAAATTTTACTCTTTCGAGTTCAGCTTTCTGCTTTTCAAGATTAAATACTCGTCCGCCACCTTCAAAGATCGGATATGTCATGTCTATGCCCATATACCAATCGGCGTGATCATCCACAGCTGGAGGGCTGTAATTTTTCTGCCAGCTGGACGGGTTCATGTTCCCGGAGAGCTCTGCTTCCGGAAGAATAAAACGTTTGGCTGCTGTATTTTTAAGAGCATTCTGCTGATTAACTCCAAGATCCAGAGCGGCAAGCTCCGGAGAGTCCTCTACGCCTTTATCCACATTAAAATCTATAAAAACCTTAAGCTTATTCGGGTTTTCGACAAAATCCTTAATCTCCTTGCCTCCCAGATAATATCTGGTCATCTCCATGCTGACATCTTCCTCGACAAAAGGAGCCTCCAGAGGAAAATTCATTAGTTGATTCAGGGCTACCCGTGCCGTATATATGTCGGATTCTGCTCTCAATACCCTGCTTTTTTTATCAGACAAGACAGATTCCCATCTGTACACCTCTTCTCGTCCACCGGCTCCTATCTTATACCTTTTTTCGGCTATGCTCAGATTGTGTTTTGTAGCTTCCATGTTACTGATGTTAACCTTATGGATGGCCTTAGCTATAAGGAAATCGAGATATGAACGTGATGTTTCATCTGTAATATCAAGCTCCTGTGACTTGCGGTCCAGTCTCTCTATGAATATCTGCAGCCTTGAATTGGCTATATCGGTAATAAGCGGGTCGCTAAAAATGACCTGTCTCAAAGAAAACCTGTTCGTCAGGGATCTTTTGGGAAAAAGGCCCGATCCATTCCTGGCTCTTTCCGAGTCAAACACGTTAAACTCAAGAGCGTACTGCAATTGTGGAAGATATTCCGACCAGAAGAGGTGATGGTTCTCTGATGTTGCTTTTATCTCTTCGTCCTTTATCTTGAAGAGAAAGTTATTCTTAAGTGCGTTCTCGACCGCGCGGCGTATGGTAAGTTGCGGGCCCCACTCTTCATACGGATGAAGGATCTTGGCGTCAAAAACTATACTGAATGGTATCGACACGCCTATTTGTCTTGCCGTCCTGGCGTTTATAACAAACCTGTTCTCTACATAAAAATCAACCGGCAGGTCCTCTGCTTTTTCACCGCGAAATATCCTGTCCAGGTTAAGCGCCACACGTCTTGCAAATTTAGCATAAAACTTTGGTATCATTCCGGCAAGAACTCCCTGTTCAACAACATCCGTGCCCAGGTTAGAAAATGTTGGTATCTTTTTAAGAATAAAATCCTTTATCAGGGTCTCCCGGTATTTTCCATAAAAAATATCCGAGTTAGCCAACAACACCGCCTCTACGTTTGCTTCTTTCATGACTTCCGAGATCGTTGCTTCGGCAGATTCTTTGTACTCTATGAGAACGAATATATCCCTAAGCTCCTCAACCGCATTTAAAATATCACGAATAGCTACAGCTGAATCGGGATCGGCTAAAATGTGCAACTTCGAAAACTTCACAAGCTCCCTAAACTCTTTCACCTCGTCGGCAAAAAGGTTCTTCCTTGAAAGATATGTAAAATTCTTAACATCGGAAACTCCTTTAGAATAAGGCATACAGAACGTACTAATGTCGTATACATCGGACAATATCACTGGTTTGGCAAGGTCCCTCTCCTGTACTACCACCATGCCCGTAAGATATCCCATGCCTACAATGGCATCAACTTCGGAATCCGCCATAAGCTCGCCAAGAGAACTCTTTATCTTTTCTTCGCTAAAGTTATTATCAAGCTTATCGACAAAGTTTATTGCATACCTTCCCTCGGCAAGCTTAGTGAGCTCTTCTTTGATCAAATCACCTTCATGAACAAGAAACTGTTTGTCTCCCTCATACAAAAACCCGACTGTGAGCTTGCCTTCCAAGGGCACAACGAACTCAGGCTCTTCATCCGACGCAAAGGCGAAAGAACAAGCCCCTACAAACAAAACAAACGACAATAGTATCAGACAAAATTTCTTCATTCAGTTCTTCCTTCTTGTTCAATATTTCTTTCAATATTTTGGGATATATACATTCCGACAAGCCTCGAGATCAGCAGTGCAGAGAAAAGAACTCCACTGGAAGCTTCTATTATGGCAAAAGACTGCGCCCGGGAGGTAAGCGGTGTGATATCACCATACCCCAGAGTGGTCAATGTAGTAAAACTGTAATAATTGAAGACAGCCCAGTTATTGTACAAGGATGTTTTAATGGTCTCGGACACATTGAACGAGCTCGGATTTAATGAATGTAAAAAACCATTTACTATCCCCCAGAAAATACCCATCAGAAGATACACACTTCCGGCTCCTGCTAAAATGTCAGTGGTAACTTTTTTTGCACGCATTATGTAGTTCATGATGCTCACTATTGTCCACCCCAGTATCCCGATCATAAACGAGAATTCCGCCATCCTGAGTATATGTGAGTCCATATACTGGTCTAACCACAACAAGGCAATTGATGGAATGCCAAAAATTATTAAAAACAAGGTCTTATGCAGCTTCCTTTCACTAATAGCTAGAAGCGATGATATTAGTAGCCAGGTGAAAAACAACGCAAAAACAAGGCCGGCAATGGAGCGGCCTTCAGCGGCGGGATACAACAGCAGTACAACTAGAAGAGAATACAGTAGACTGTAAAAAGACTTTTCTTTTTTTTTCATACCTTACCTCGGGTTAAGGTGGCTTAAATATTATTATTAAAATTATACTATATATGAAAGCTAAAGCAACATAAAAAAAGGGCGGGTAAAAACCCGCCCCTCTATCCGATAGATCCCGGGTCTCATTCCATTCGCCCGGGATGACACCGTGTGTATTAATGTTTCTTCAGAAGGAGCCTCGAGCCACCGGCGAGAGACACCGTGTGTATTAATGTTTCTTCAGAAGGAGCCTCGAGCCACCGGCGAGAGA
>CAYWDJ010000034.1:0-3576 GCA_964457005.1 uncultured Planctomycetia bacterium | reverse complement strand
ATGTTTCTTCAGAAGGAGCCTCGAGCCACCGGCGAGAGACACCGTGTGTATTAATATTTTTTCAGATCCTTAAGCAACCTGTCAGCTGAGTCTGTCGGCTGAACCTTTCCGTCCAAAAGTATTTCTTTAGGAGTATAGCTATCTCCATAAAGATCTTCATTACCCCCATCATTAGCTGTAATTACCGATCCCGCCAGTTTTAGGCCTATAAAAGCGCCGCGGCTTCTGGAATAAGACCATATCATGCCTTTAAGCTGAAGATTTGTAGCCGCCTGAGCCTCTCTACCCCATGGCCCGGCCGCGACAGAAGCATCTCCGCCAAGCTTGAATTTGCTGCTTAAAAGTCCGTCCAAACCTCTCTCATTGCGTATGATCAAGATGGTATCCGTCGCCTGTCCGCCTATTTGCCACCCAAAGCTTGCGCCGGCAATATTAAAAACGGCAGGAGCTCCCCAGTTGCCGTCTTTGGCATCTTTGGCAATAACTATGCCCTGGCCGTATTTCCCGCCAAAAACAAATCCTCCGCCTATGACCGACGGGAATATAGCGATAGCATACGCATTCTTAATAGCGCTTGCGGGGATACCTTCTTCCGGCATTTCCGTCATTTCCTCAAACACTCTGGCTGACTCAACCAGGAGATCATCCCATTTGTCCGCAAAAGCTGTCGATGCTGTAAATATAAAACTTAAAGCAAGCAATACAGTTAGAACTTTTCTCATATCTTATTCTCCTTTTTTGTTAACATTTTTTTGTCACCGTTGTATTCGAGTATCATCATGGTTATGTCATCTGACTGAGGGGCTCTTTTCGTGAATTCCTTGAGACGTTTCAGAACCTTGAGAATTCTATCCCGAAGAGAGACATTGCATCCTCCTTCAAGCGCCTCCAGCATCCTCTCCTCCTCGAACTGCTCCCTCTCAGAGTTCATAGCTTCAGTCACACCGTCAGTGTAGAGGAATAATGACTCTCCGGGTTGAAGCTTGAACCTGCCAATTTCAAAATCAGTTCCCTCTATAACCCCGATCACCATACCCCCGATATTCTGGACAAATTCGGCTTCTCCATCGCACCTGACAATAACGGGCTGATTATGCCCCCCATTGGTATAACTAACTTCACCTGTCCTGAAGTTAAGTATTCCATAAAAAACTGTGATAAAACGACCGCTGTCAGAGTCACGGCTTATTTCATCGTTCACCATAGACATAACCTCACTCGTGTCCAAAGTCTTCCCGGACTTGGCCTTGAGCATGGTCTTAGTGACAGCCATGAGAAGCGACGCAGGAACTCCCTTTCCCGAAACATCCCCTACAATAAAACAGAGCCGGTCCTCATCAATGAGATAAAAATCATAAAAGTCTCCCCCTACCTCACGCGCCGGCTGTATGTGCGCGTATACATCAAACTCTGGGTTATCGGGAAACGCTGGAAATCTTTTAGGCAGGATACTCATCTGTATGTCACGGGCGACATTAAGTTCGCTTTCTATGTGTTCTTTGGCGGCAGTTGCGGTGGTAAGTTCCTTAATATATTTTTTAAGCGATTCTCTCATATGGTCGAACGAAACAATAAGCTTTCCTATTTCATCTCCGCTTTTGGGCTTAGGAAGGTCCGCATCAAGATTGCCGGTAGAAATAATATCCGTAGCCTTGACTATCTCCCTTATGGGCCTTGTTATAGACCTGGCGATATATATTATAGCTATTGCCAAAAAGAGCATGCCCATAGATCCGATCAGTATCAGCACCTGAGTAAGGAGCGTCACATCGGCAAAAAGTTCTTCTTTAGGGAGAACTACTGCCAGAGACCAGCCTGTAGCAGGCACTGTAGCGTAGAATATCAAGCTCTCTTTATCAAGCGTCTCGCTTTTACAGGAGATTCTCCCCTCTTCCCCCGCCATCATTCTTTCGCCAAGATCTGCAAGGTCCGGATTATTGCACTCTTTTGCGAAGCTGATCATTGTAGATTTCATTATGAGATCTTTGTGGGGATGAGTAACTATCGTCCCGCTTTTTGAAATAAGAAATGCGTATCCCGTTTTCAGAAATTTCATCTTTGACATCTTGTCCGCAAGCCATTTAAGATCAATGTCCGCAGTTGCTATCCCCTTGAATTTTCTGCCTTCGGCAGTTTTCTTATAAAATGGCACGGAATATGTGGCCATTAAGATGTTTCCGCCGCCCTCATCGTAATACGGATCGGTCCACTCCGATTCATTTGTTTCTTTAGGAACACTATACCAATCCCAATCAAAATATTTATAGTCGTCCCCGCCCAGATAGGACTTGGCCACCTTACCTCCGCTCCTGTGTACATATGGGGAAAAGTAACGCTCCTCGGGATCAAACCCATAGGGCTCAAAGGCTATTGTCGAGCCATACACTGCTTTGTTCGAGTCTACTACAGCGAAAAGAAAATTTTCAAGTTCATCTTTTGTATATGTCGCGTGTTCAAGAAAGTCTGCCATGATCTCGGGAACTTCTTCTACCGCCCTGAGCACAGTTTCAATTTCATATATCGTTGCAAAAAGTTTATTCTGCGAGCTTCGGATAACTTCGTCGCGTATAAAACGGCGGGAAACCTGATAATTTAATGTAAAAATAACAGCGAACACCAAAAGTATTCCTGTCAAAAAGGATATCGTAAGTTTAAATGCTATACCTCTATTACGCAACATTACTTTTTACTCCGTTTTTTTACTATTGCAAGTCTTCCTTAGTATACCTTGTGCCTCTGCATAAAAAAAGTCCCTTCCAGCATTAAACTGAAAGGGACTCACCTTTACACTTAAAGATCTATGTTACCTTTTACCCTTTTCTTCCTCTTCCTGAGCTTTTACTGAATACCTGGCCCATGGTATAGCTTTAAGTCTTTGCTTCGGGATGGGCTCGTTATACTTCTCGCATACACCATATGTTCCGTCTTTTACTCTCTTTAGAGCGTCATCTATATCTTTCAAAAGATCCTGCTCATTCTCCGCTAAAGAGAGATTAAACTCAGCGTCAGTAGCGTCAGACGCCATGTCAGCCATGTGGAATGAATACCCGGAGAGATCCCCAGAAACCTCTTTAAGGTTCTTCCGCATATAATCACCGGATATCTGTCCCAGGTCACCCATAACCCTTATCCTGAGTCCAGTAAGAAGCTTATAGAAATATTCCAGATCTTTCTTTGTCATTTTTTTAGTCTTCGGCACGGCATCTCCTTTTTATCATGTTTTAGAATACTACTAATTATAGCTAAAAATCTAAAAAAAGCACTAAAAAAATCAAATTTATTTTTTAGGCCGTATTTATCCCAAATCCGGGCCTGAACCAAAAAAAACTCCATTTTCGCTTGTCTGGTTCCCAAAACTATGATATCCTTGTCCATATAAAAAGCACTAGAAACCTTAAAAGGAGGGATAAATATGGCTTATTCTATAAATGATACCTGCATAGCTTGCGGACAATGTAAAGAAACTTGCCCGATGGAAGCTATCAACGAAGGAGCTCCGTACACAATAGACGCTGAAAAATGCACCAGCTGCGGCGCGTGTTCAAGCTCTTGCCCTGTTGAGGCCATCGAAGCTGA
>CAYWDJ010000033.1:0-12659 GCA_964457005.1 uncultured Planctomycetia bacterium | reverse complement strand
GCCTTCTTGCCGTACGATGTTGTCTTCGCTCCAGAGGTTTTCTTCCCCCATGATGGCTTCTGATCTCCTGAGTATTTTTTATCGTCGGACGATGCCTTTCCTCGAGATGAAGTCTTTCCTTTATATGCCGGCTTGCTCGCTGAAGCTGCCTTTTTCCTTGATCCGCTTCTGCTTCTGGACGGCGTCCTACTGGTTAAGAATTCTTCGCGCGGAAGCTCCGGATGTTCCGAGATAGGCAATGCCGTCTTTATAAGGTTCTCAATACTGCGGATGTCATTACCCTGTTCCGGCGTAGCGAACGAAATAGCGCGCCCTTCATGTCCTGCGCGTCCTGTTCTGCCGATCCTGTGGACATAATTCTCTGCGTCATCCGGAAGATCGAAATTTATAACCGTTTCTATCCCTATAACATCTATCCCGCGGGCAGCTATATCGGTCGCGACAAGCACCCTGTAACGTCCCCTTTTAAATCCCTCAAGGGCTTCTCTTCTCTGGCTAAGAGAACGGTCCGAATGTATCTCCGCCGCTTTATGTCCCATTGCCTTGATCTGGGTCTTGATCTTGGTCGCGCCTCTTTTTGTTCGCGAAAAAAGCAGGACCGAACCCCGATATTCATCGAGCAATTTACCCAACAGTTCTTTCTTACACTCTCTTCTAACAATAAATATCTCCTGAACAATACGTTCTGCCGCAGTTCCTGACGGCGCGACCTCAATGTGAATTGGAAGCTTCATATGCGCAGTCGCTATCGAAATGATCGACCCCGGTATTGTCGCCGAGAAAAGCATGGTCTGCCTTTCTGCAGGAACATCCTTAAGTATCCGTTCAATATCAGGCTTAAAACCCATATCCAGCATCCTGTCAGCTTCGTCAAGGATAACGATCTCAACTTTATTCAAGCGTATTGTCCTCTGGTTCATATGATCGACAAGCCGTCCCGGCGTTGCGATAATGATACTGGGACTCTGCTTAAGAGCTCTTAACTGCGGTTGCATCGGAGCGCCGCCTATGATAACCACTGTCTTCATCCCGAATGTGGGTGCAAGCTTCTGAAAAGTCTCGTTTACCTGTATAGCCAGTTCCCTCGTAGGAACAACGACCAGACACTTTCCCTTACTTTGAGAAAGACTCTGGATAACAGGAATAGCAAAAGCCAGCGTCTTTCCTGTTCCGGTCTGTGCCACCCCTATAATATCAGTTCCGTCTATCGCGATCGGTATGGCCTTATGCTGTATCGGCGTCGGCTGTACGAACTTTAACCTGTCCAACGTGCCTATTATTTTCGGTGCGATGCCTAACCCGTCAAAAGAGGCGTTCGTTTTAGTTTCTTTTTCCATAATACTCTTGTTCTCCTAAGTTGTTATAGTACAACTGTTACTTTTTGTTGATCAGTTTACGATCATGTTCTTTTAAATGTGTTTTTCTTATGCGGATATTCTTGGGAGTGATCTCGACCAATTCATCGTCTTCAATAAATTCAAGCGCAAATTCGAGTGTTTTTTCCCTAGGAGGAATAAGCATAATAGCGTCGTCAGCTCCCGATGAGCGCATATTAGTCAGCTGTTTCCCCTTTAAGGCATTAACGACCAGATCCGCCCCTTTATTGTTTACGCCCACGACCATCCCCTCATAGATATCCTCATTTGGACTGAGAAATATCTCTCCCCTCGCCTGTAAATTAAAGAGCGCGTAAGCGACTGACTCTCCGGCGGACTGAGAAATAAGTACCCCTCTCTGCCTCCCGGGCATATCGCCCTTGTACTTCTGGTATTCCAGAAAATTCTGGTACATTATCCCGCTACCGCGCGTCATAACCAGGAAGTCGCTCCTGAACCCTATTAACGCTCTGGAAGCGATAATAAAATCCATCCTTATCGCGCCGGCTGAAGTTGTCTCTATGTTCCTGACCTCCGATTTACGCGCGCCAAGAGCCTGCATAACAGCACCCTGATATTCGGCGTCCACTTCGATCACGACTTCTTCAACAGGCTCAAGCACCTGGTCGTCCAATTTCTTCAATATTACCTGCGGACGGGATACTTCCATTTCATATCCTTCACGACGCATCGTCTCTATCAGGATCGAAAGATGCAGTTCCCCGCGTCCCGACACCTTGAAACGCTCTCCGCCATCAACCTCTTCAACTTTTATCCCTACGTTTATTCTTGCTTCATGAGTCAACCTTTCGCGGATATGCCTCGAGGTTAAAAATCTTCCTCCATCCTTCCCGGCAAGCGGACTGGTATTATGAGAAAAATTCATGGATATCGTCGGTTCGTCTATTTTCAATGTAGGAAGACCCTTTGGATCTTTGGCACAAGCCAGAGTCTCACCCACCTGTACGTCTTCAATCCCGGATATAGAAACAATATCCCCGGCAACCGCGTCATTGCTTTCTACCCGGAGCAGCCCCTTATACTTCATTATTTTTGTCACTTTGGCTTTAGAGATCGTGCCATCATGTTTTACAACCGCTACGGGAGAACCAACGCTGATCGATCCGTGTAATATACGCCCGATAGATATAAGGCCTACGTAGGAATCATGATCGAGCATAGTTACGAGCATCTGAAAAGGCATATCCGGGTCAGCTACCGGAGGCAACACCCTGTGCAGTATAGTCTCCAAAAGAGGCTTAACCGAATCACTGGGATCATCAAGATCAAGTGTCGCGTAACCGTCCTTACCTGAAGCGTATACTATAGGAAAATCAAGCTGTTCCTCTGTAGCGTTCAGATCACAGAAAAGATCAAAGGTCATGTCCGCGACTTCATCAGGACGCGCATTAGGTCGATCTAGCTTATTGACTACAAGTATCGGTTTCAAGTGCAGCTCCAACGATTTTTTTAAAACAAACTTTGTCTGCGGCATCGGCCCCTCACAAGCGTCTACCAAGAGAAGCACTCCATCCACCATTTTGAGTATTCTTTCGACTTCACTCCCAAAATCAGCGTGACCGGGCGTATCGACCAGGTTAAACTGCACACCTTTATATTCAAGCGAAGCATTTTTAGAAAGGATCGTTATTCCTCTTTCTTTCTCAAGAGGATTTGAATCCATGATCGCGGTTTCCCCCTCTTTGAAATCATACGCGCCGGTATATTTAAGCAGCGCGTCAACGAGCGTTGTTTTCCCATGGTCAACATGCGCTATGATCGCGACATTCCTTATATTTTTTCTTCTCTTTTGATTCGACATAATGACTCTGCTTACCTCCCAATTTTTGTCACACTAACTTAAAAGAAATATACCTATAACATCCACGAGTTTAAGAAACCTTATTCTCGTAGCTGAAGGTAACTGAACTTAATAATGAATGTATTATAGCAAACGCTTTATATAACACGTCTGGGTAGTTTTACATTATGGACAGGTGCGGGGTTACTATCAGGGACAACTGTGGGCTTTTCTAGGGATACCTGTAACTATGTATTCGTAACCATCCCTGGATTTTTAGAGGACAAGACCCGACAATAAATCGCCCGGCCTTGTCTTCTATTATGCATACTATGCCTTAACTACGTTTACAGCTTCCGGACCTTTCTGTCCCTGCTGAACGTCAAACTCGACCGACTGGCCTTCGTCTAAAGACTTATAGCCGTCACCCTGGATCGCCTTGTGATGCACGAATACATCCTGGCTGCCATCTTCAGGGGCAATAAATCCGTAGCCCTTTGAGTTGTTAAACCATTTTACTGTTCCTTTTGCCATTCTAACTTCCTCCTTAATTGGAAATAATATCGTAGTAACTGGAGACACAAAAAAACCACAAGGTAGAAAATTTCCATCTTGTGGTTTAAACTTTCACTCCCGATTTACTACATCTTCAAGTGGCATTATACCCTAAAGCAGATCTATGTCAATATAAATCGGTTTATTTTCGACATTCAGGACAAGCAGTATATTTTTTCAATATAAGGACTTACGTCAATACCGGGCTACTTACTATTTCCTCTATGCCCTCCGCACACACTATGCTATACTGAACTTACTATGGACCTCAATTATACAAATAACGTACTTATAACATGCTCAAACGGGATTTCGCCTTTTCTTGCAAAAGAGGTGAAAGTCCTTGGTTTTCAGGTAGATTCTTCGCATTCTACCGGGATTGTTATAAGGGCGAACCTCAAAGACACCTATATGCTTAATCTGAAATTAAGGTCCGCTTTCAACGTCCTTTTCCTGTTAAGGGAATTCCGATGCGTTTCGGCTAAAGACCTGTATAACAAGATATATCAGCTTCCCTGGGAAGACATTATACCGGCGGATGAGTATATTTCCGTCGTTTCGCAGGTCTCAAACCCTAAAATAAAGAACTCAATGTTCGCCAACCAAAAATTTAAGGACGCGGTATGCGACCGCATGACGAAAAAAACTGGCAGCCGGCCGAATTCCGGACCAAACAGACGCAATATAGTCATAAACCTGTATTGGAAAGAGGACCGGGCGTGGGTATATATAAACACTTCGGGAACTAAACTGGCCGACAGGGGCTACCGTAAGATACCGCTTAACGCTCCTATGCAGGAAACCCTGGCAAGCGCCGTACTCCTTGCCTCCGGGTACACCGGAGACGGACACCTAATCAACCCGATGTGCGGCAGCGGGACTATCGCCATAGAAGCGGCATTAATAGCCCTTAATAAGGCCCCGGGCCTTCTTCATTCAAACTACGGATTTATGCATCTAAAGAATTACGATGACCACTATTGGCAAAGCCTGAGGAAAAATGCGCTTCAAAGATCCCACAAAAAAATAGAACATCGCATAATCGCGACAGATATCCGCAATGACGCTGTGAAAGCGGCTACCCAAAACGCAAAAACATGCGGGGTAGAACACCTGATAGACTTTAAGGTATGTGATTTTAGGGAAACGGACGTGCCTAAAGGCGATGGTATCGTCATACTCAATCCGGAATACGGCGAACGTATGGGCAAAATTGAACAGCTTACCGAAACTTACAAAGAAATCGGTGATTTTTTTAAACAGAAATGCCAGGGTCATTCGGGAGCCATTTTTACCGGGAGCCTGGACCTGGCTAAAAAAGTAGGCCTCCACACAAGTGAACGCATCCCGTTCTATACCGGCGAAATAGAATGCCGCTTGCTGAAATATAAGATATATTGATTACTCTGTTGTTGCAAGCAATCTCTCTATTCTGGCAGCATGGTTCTTACACTCTCTGTTCATTTTCTGGAATATTTCCATCTGTTTTGAGTCTGCCTTTTTCACCATCTTTTCTTCATAGAGAGATTCGTGCCCCATCTTTTCAAGGTTTATCGCGAAACTGTAGGCATCCTCTTTTGTGGGAACTTTTTTTTCAAAACCTTCAATATACTCTCGGATTCCCGCATTTGCTTCTTTTAGATGGCTCAAGTCGTCACATGTAAATATTGTGTCGAGAATATCGTGATCCAAAACATCTATTGCCAGGTTAATTAAAGATCCATGGGTCGCCTCTTCATCGGCAATGGCCCCCCAAAAATCAGCATCTTCGCTAAAATGTTTCTGGTATAAAAGATATAAGCTCTGCGCATTTAACTCTATTTTTACCATTTCCTGAAGAATTTCTTTATTTCCTGACTCCATATTACCCTCCTAATTTACAAGATATGAACATAAAACAATTCTCGGATCATTATAGCGTCTTCCCCCACCTAAAGTTTTTATTTCTGTGGAACTTTTCGCTTGAAAGAAAACCAGGGTTTTACGGGCACCTGCTCTCCCTCGACTTCCAATACCGGATACGCATGAAAATTTATTGGGCCTGAACTTGGTCCCGGCTCGACCACAAGATCCCGTCCGCGGCTTAGCTCAAACCGGTTTGCGGGATTATGACCAAAGTAATAGGTTGATAGTATGGAATATTTGTCTGCCTCCGAAATATCTATGGGCCACCACTTCCCTTCAGCATAAAATTCTACCCAGCAATGATAACCGTCCACTCCGCCTTCATTCCGCTCGGAGGGGATCGCCGCACCTATGGCAAACCGTGCCGGAATACCAACTGCTCTCGCCAGGGCGATGAAATAAGCGTGAAAATCAGTACAGTTACCTGTCCGTGCGTCACAGGCATAAACGGCATCTCCTTGTCCCCAGCCTTCTCCGTACTTTATGTACCTCATACGATCGATAATGTGGTCATAAAGGGCCCTCGCTCGCACAAGATCCCCTTTTTTCCCTGCAACAACTTCCTCTGCTTCTTTTCTAAAATTGTCAGAGATAGGAACAAGCCGGTCCGCTTCGAGGCTCTTTTGCCAGTCATCTGCCTCCGGCTTATAGGCAGCTTTTTCGATACGTGCTACCTGATATTTAATATCAATTGTCTTTCCGCTGTCTTCCGGACCAAGCTCAAAGAAAAGAACCTTGTTGCCTTCGGTGGCATCCTCCAGAATGCTGTACTTTTCCAGAGAATCCATATTCGTCAATTCAACCTTCTGAAATGCATCTGATCTTGCCACGGGAACCCACATACGAGCAGCCCCCTTCAGCTCGGGAAGTTCTATCCTGTATAAGAACTCAAATTCGTCTTTACCGATCATTACCCCCAGCAATTTTGGAGTTGCGTTTTTTATGGGAACCCTTTCCCACTTTCCTTTGCTGTCCTGCTGCCACGAATAAAAGGGGATACCGTTAAGTTTGTGCAATGTGATCTCGTTCACATCCATAGACTCCGGATTCCCGGAAAGAAAGAAATCCAGATCATAAACATCACCAGAAGTGTCTGCCATATCTACACAAGCGAAATAGCGGCCTGCCCCAAGATCAGCCAGGTACTCCGTATGAACACGTACCAGCTTAAATGAATAATCCTTCCCTTCTGAAGAAAACCTGAAATACCCCTCTCCCCGGATAGTCTCGTCTTCGATGTGTTTCTCTATCGCGGCTTGTATATCAGCTGTTACTAAATTCGGCACCGGCGCTACTTCTGCTTGTCCCCGGGAAGGAACCGCAAACATAACACACAGAAGAGAAAGTATTACATATCGCTTTACCTTATTCATTGTCCCTCCTAAGGATTTGTGGCGGGGCACACTGTTGTTTAGACTTTATTTGCCTTTTTCAATTTCTCGTATGCCACTTCAAACTGGATCTTATGCTTTGCTTCTTCTAAGGCAAAAAATTCCAGCAAAGACTTGATCTCGGCATTCTCCGTTTTTTCCGCCAAGGCAGTATACAAGAGATATGCACCTTTTTCTTTTATTATAGCGAACTTGAAAGCATCCTCTAAAGACATCCCGGGACCAACCTCTAAATTCTGCCTTGCTTCTTCAACCTCTTTGAGAATAGCATCTTTTTCAATAGAAGCAAACGCGTTCTCTCCCACAACACTATAAGCACCCTCTTTTTTAATCTTTTTAAACTGAGCTAAATGTTTCGCTTCCTCTAAAATAAAGGTCTTTAAATACCTCTTCACTTCCGGGTCGCTGCTAAGCCCCACCAGCTGCTTGTACAGCTCAACGGCCTCGGATTCTTCCTGTATCGCCATATCTAAAATGTCATCAACTGAATTAAAACCTGAAGTTTTTCCGTCATCCCCGGAGACCTGTTTGACTTTGCCGTATCTCTCCAAAAATGCGGCCTGCGCCGGTTCTATAGCATTGGGGCTTCTTGCATCTCTTACAATTCTTATAGCTTTTTTTACCGGCATACCTGTAGCTATAAGATAAGCGGCCGCAACAAATCCGGACCTCCCAAGCCCCCCAACACAATGGACCATTATTTTTTCACCGCTATCAAGATTCTCTGAGATCCAATCTACAAGATCATTTATGTCCTGAATAGAACAGGTGCTATGATTAAGCATGGGAAAATATTTTGTTTCTATCCCCTCTTTCTTATACCTGTCCATCAAACCTTCGACTCCGTATTCAGAAAATTCATTCGACGTCACTAATACCAAGACCTTGGACACCTTTTGCGCCTTGATCGCCTTCAGATCTTCTTCTAAAGACCGGTTCCTGTCTTTCCTTCCGGGCATAATAGTCATTCCCAGGCTGCCCTTTGATGTATATTCTTTATCAAGCCAATCAACCCGGAATGGTCCATACGATTCCAGCTTTTTCCCTATCTTTTCGCACAAATGCCCTGTGACATAAAGAGCCCATAGTTTTTGCCATTTATTGGATTCGATATATGTCATCGTCCTGCCGGCATATCTCAGCTGGCCGATAAGAAGCTGGAGAATATTCCTCGAATCTTTTAGAATGCCTGGATAGAATGACCGCAGATGCCTTATTACCTCATAGCTTCTTATCATGTCTTTATTCCGTATCCCAGTTTTCAATACGGGTGGGAGCGGTTTATACAGATCCTCAACTTCCAACAATACATTAGATAATTCGATCGCGTCTTTCAGGTCATCCTCATTGTTGACAGGTGTAAAAAAGTAGAGAAGATCATTCTCGAATTTTATAAGATCTCTTATGGCATGGCCCCTGCCGGTAAAAAAGAAATCAATGATCCAAACATTGTCATGCTCATCAATAAGAACATTTGATCCATTCAGATCTCCATGTATAAAGGAAAAAGAATATAAGCCTGTCGCCCTGTCACATACCGTATCTAATGTTTTGCTGTAGAAGATATACGGATTTGGGAATTCCTGCCCCGTAGGAAGTTTTAGGATATTACCATCTGCCGGAGAACCTGTTAGCATTTCGACCTTTTCTTTCATCCTTGGGGCGTAACTACTTTCTATCAAGTAATACTTAAGAAGATTGATACGCTCAGGTGCCGCAACTTTATAGAATCTACTCATATTCTGTTTGAATACTACATCAAGATAATATTTAGCTTTATCTAGCGGCATGCCTGCTTCAAAAAGATCCTTAAAGGTAGCTGACGTCCCTCCCCCCATAGCCGCATATCTATATTTGATCGCGCCACGCCCTTTGAGATCAGCAAAATCAGCTATCTGCGGAGCAATATCACCCAATACATTTTCAATTCTCTCAAAAGACATCCTCTCTTTGCCTATTTCACCTTGTTTTCCTATCTTAACAACATGCGGGACTTGTTGATGTCCGTAGATATCTTCACTTTTACTAATAAATACCAAATTCCCGGAATACCCTCCCAAAAGTTCTTTAAGCTGAACCTTTTTTGAATCCCTAAACAAATACTGTATTAGATTCCTGTCAGTTTCATCTATATCTTTTATTCCTTCAATTTCAATATTTTTCAAACTTCCCAAAGTTGCCTCCGCCGAAGCAGTATCCCCGCCTTCCCCCATCAAGAATTTTGTAAATTCACCGATAGAAGAAATAACCTTAACCCCCAGCAGTCTTTCCAGCTGGTCCAGGGCATTAATATGATTGATCTTAGAGGATCCCGCGGTAAGCGCAGAACATAAAGCAATGGACATGTTCGGAAAACGGATTTTTAGTTCATACGCCAGAAAAAAGATCTTGGCTTCCGTCCAGACTCCCGTTAATCCGATCTTCACCTCTTGCTCAGAATACTTGTTGAGAATTTCGCTTAGTCCGGTATCTTTAAAATCACTTAGAGAAGTGGGATCTATTATTGAAACGGGCCGGCTCTCATCAGTGACAGGAAAGGCAAAATCCGCCCCGCCCAAAGAGTGGTCTCCATCATGCAAGTCACGTATATGTATTATTGAAAGATCTTCCGGCGGCTGTTTGTATGCCCACTTCATAACCCTGGCTATAGGTCCTTGCTCCGGATCTTCTCCCATAATACGCCGAGCCTCCCTGTATCCTATATGAAGCAGATTGGGCAGTTCATCATATGGACCGATCGGCTTAACAAAATCGTTCTGTAATGATTGGGTAATAAGTATTGAGTGTGCCATATTGTCCTTCTATCGTTCTGCTTCCTATTATACCATCTTGAATAATGGTTGCAGAAAAATAAGTTGTGCGATTATTGACACTTGTTGGCATCTGTTGGCGAGTGTTTTGATGTAAACATGGGAAATGTATGGCAAAAATTATACCCCACGCCTTAACCTGCGCATTTACTTATTATTTTTGCCTTTCCTTCTTTACCGCTCACACTTATCGGTTATCAATGTACGCTTTACTTGAACGCAAAGACGACATAGTATTATTGTCCGGGCTTTTTCTCGGTATTCATTCCTGGGATTTCCGACCATTCCGGCCGCTTTAAAAGGTTTATTACCAACGGTGCAGCCACGAAAATTATTATTCCCACAACAAGAAATGTCACATAAAAAGCCGGGCTTCCCATCTTAAGCTGTGAAGGAGGGGAAAATCCAACTACCATAGCGAATATGGCACCAAGGATACCAATCCCGGAGACTACCCACATCCCTATATTCCCGCCTGGAACCATATACTCCCGGTGAACATCAGGCTGCGTGTAGCGTAACCTGATGGCCGATATAAAAAGTAGGATATACATTATCAGGTAGAGGATCGCCGTCAATGCTGTAAGCAGAAAAAACGCGCTGCTAACATTGGGCATTAACAGATAAACAAGCGCAATAACCGTTACTATCATCCCCTGGATAAAAAGAATATGTGTCGGTACGCCGTTCTTATTTGTATGCGCCAAAAAAGGAGGAAGATCTCCGTCCTTTGCCGTCGCGAGAAGACCTTTGCTGGGTCCTATTATCCAGGCGGTCACGGCGCCTATCGCCCCGAAAGCCACAAGGGCTCCTATAACAGGAAGCAGCCAATCCATCTTAAACAGATGCAAGAGATCTTTAAACCCTTGCATAATACCGGACGTAAGACTGATCTTTTCTACCGGGATAACAGCCGCTATGGCAAGCGAACTGAGCGTAAAAATAGCCACGATCGTCACTGCCGCCAAAAAGATCGCTTTCGGATAATCACGTTTCGGATTTTTCACTTCCAGGGCGTGAACAGCGGACACTTCCATGCCTGCAAACAAGAGGATCACTCCCGCAAGAAACGAAATATTGCTAAAATTATTAAAATCAGGGAAAATACTGTGCGACGTTAATGTAAATTCCATTGGGTTTCCCTTCAGCCACCATACGAGCCCCAGTCCGATAATAAGTATGGCTGGAAATATGGTGCCTCCGATAACGCCCGCGGTGGTCAGCCATCCGGAAGTTTTTAATCCGCGGAAGTTCAACAATGTTGCCCCCCAGTACACGCCGACTATCACTATAAGATTGAAAAGCTTATTTTCCGCAAGCGTCGGATCAAGAAAAAGATATGATAACGCGCCTGCCGCGAAGGCCAATATCGTCGGATACCAGATAACGTTCTGTATCCACTGGAGCCAGATGGCTATAAATCCCAGACGCCCCCCGAAGGCCTCTTTGACCCACCTGTACACTCCTCCGCCGACCGGCCATCCTGTGGCGAGCTCGGCCGAAACAAGTGATGTCGGTATTAAAAAGACGATCGTCGCGAACAAAAGAAAAAAGATCATCGCTAAACCTTCCTTGGCCATCATAGGCAAGCCTCTCAGGTTCATAATGATAGCGACATTCATCATCGCGAGCATAAAAACGCTTAACTTCTTAGAATTTGCAGGTTTTGCCACCATTACGCCACCTCCGCTTTTAGTTCATTGCTGCCAACATCTATTTTAGACATTTATTTGACCTTACCAAACACCTGACCAAGTTTATATAACTTGCCTATTTCCGATACCTGTATATCAATGTCGTCCCGTTCGAACAGCATTATCATATCGGAGCCGCCAAATAGGAAATTACCGAATTCATCACCCTTGTTCAAATAGTCACCTTCATCAACGCTGAAATTACAGGATGAAATAACATCCATGCCTATCGGCAAACAGGCAACCAGACCTACGGGAGAGTCCAGAACCAACAGGCCTCGCTCCTGCGAGAACTGATAATCGGTGCCGTCAGAGGCTCCCAGATGACCCTGCTCGTCTCTGGAGACATTGGCAAAGACATCTCCGGAAAGCACCTTTTTTTCCAAAATGGTGCCTCGTACCGGCGTATGGTATCTATGGTATGTCAAAACTGTCAGGTAGCTATGAGTGAATATTCCGTTCCTGAATCTGTCTGCATATTGGGAATGCTTTAACAATGTTTCGATGCTATAGATATTGCCTTTGGATACGGTAATTGTGTCAGTTTCACTTATTTTCCAGGTACCTCTATATACGCTGTCTGCCGGCACGGTAATCACATTGTCATCAGCCATGTTTTTGTGGATCTCATCCCTGTCTTCCTTTGGGTTTGGAGCAAGTCCTGTGGCGGCATTCTCGTAAGGTAAAGTCTTAGAGCCAATGGGACGTTTGCCGGGCTTAATGTGTCTGCAGAAAAACGTATTAAAAGTGTTGAAACCGCCTGGCGGGACCACGAAATTTTCGATCACAAAACCCTTGTCATCAACAAAGGACTGCAGGTCATTGGCCGACTGAGGGCTGTTCAGGAAAGCGCCGTACTGCTGGGTGTACACCACCATCCAGTTTTTAAACTCGGCGAAGTTTGGATCTTTCTGGAATTTATTGCCAAGCTGGCTGACAATAAAATACAGTCCATGGAACAAGTCGCTGAAGGTGGCATCAGCAGGTGTCGTAACCATCATTTTATCAAGATACTCATAAAAACCATCTAGATTGGAGATTGCGGCGTCACTATAGGGTGGAATCCACTTTGCCTCTTTAATGCATTTTTCGAGCTCTATCTTGTACTCCATATTTGTATCTATCAT
>CAYWDJ010000032.1:0-12757 GCA_964457005.1 uncultured Planctomycetia bacterium | reverse complement strand
TTACTTTTCATATTGGAAAGAGCCATTTTTTTGGCAAGGACGGAGGCTCTTTCGACAAACCCGGAGCCTACGGTAACCTTCCGGAGGGTGAAGTGTCATTTGCTCCCTCCAAATGTGAAGGCATATATGTAGTCGACGCTTCATTCCCCGGCATGGGGCTCTTGGACAAACCTATAGCTTTTCATGTGGAGAACGGCACAGTATACGAGATCGCCGGCATACGTTCCGATGAAATAAAGAGAAGGCTGGATGATGTCGGGCCCAATGCGTATAAAGTGGCGGAGCTGGGAATAGGCCTTAACCCAAAGGCAAAGGTAATAGGGAATATCCTCGAAGATGAGAAGGTTATAGGAACAGTGCATATTGCCGTGGGAAATAACCTTTCATATGGCGGCGATAATGATGTTCCTCTGCATCTTGACGGAGTGATACGTGACCCCAATATTTATGTAGACGGCAGGATTATTATGGAGCAGGGGAAATTTCTGCAGCTATAAGCTGTAAGCTTTAAGCTATAGGTTATTCCTGTCAACGTATAACTTATACACAGTCACTGACGTTCCAATTTTATATATTATATGCGCTTGGATTGTTCTTCAAGTGTGTGCTCCACAAAATACAGCTTATAGCTTACGGCTTACAGCTGTTGATTGGCATTCTATCTCGCCAATTTGTCTTACCATAAACCTTATGCTATACTTTGCGTGAGTATTATTTTAATAATAATAGATAGAAAGGAAAGGTGTTTGTGAAAAACACTACAGGGAGAGTTGTAGTCATTGTTCTTGCCGGAGGGGTAGGAACACGTATGAACTCGTCTATTCCCAAGCAATTTCTTGAGCTTGCAGGCAAGCCCATTATTATCCAAACATTGGAACGATTCGTAAAAAGTCCTCTCGTAACAGACATTGTTATAGTTTGTCACAGGGATCACATCACAAAGCTCGCGGAACTTGTCAAAGAATACAATATAGAAAAGGTCTACACAATAGTCGAAGGCGGCAAGGTCAGGCAAGAATCCTCGTACGCGGGGGTTAAGAACTGCCCTGAAGGGACCGAAATTGTACTTATTCATGATGCCGTCAGGCCCTTTATTGACAATAATCTCATTGAAAGAGTAGTAAGAGCGGCACAAGAGGCAGGCGCTTCTGGGCCGGTTGTTGAAACAGGTGACACAATAGTGGTTCACGAGGATGGTTATATTAAATCTATCCCGGATAGAAATACTCTGGGAAGAATACAGACTCCTCAGGGGTTTCAGTACGATGTTATTCTTAAAGCCCACGAGGATGCAATAGCAAAAGGGGTAGCCGACTGCACGGATGATTGCGGCCTCGTACTTGATATGGCGTGGAAAGTTAAAGTTGTTGAGGGATCATATTCCAACATAAAGATCACGAGCAAAGGAGATTTGGCATTGGTCGGCAGTATGTATAAAGGGTGAGAGAGGATAATGAGGGGTTTTTCGCATTTTAAAAATATTATCTATCGCAAGTTGATAATATGGTGGCACCAAAATAAGGTGAAGCATACAAAAGATATAAATAGTTGGATGGGCCGCCTCCAAGGAAAATGCGGTTAGACCTTAATAGAAGGTCCGTTTAATACCGCTCAAAAATGGGAAACTGTGAAAAAGGGGAGATGGGGCACAGGATGGTACTATCAATTTTTCACCGAAAAAAGTTTCAAAATGTTGTTCTTTAAACATGGCTACAAGATAGAAAAGGTGGAGGTCGTTCCGTTACTGTCAAAGGTTCCGTGGGGCAGTTTATCCGCACAAATGAGGGCATAGTATGTTCCTAAAAGTGAAAAACTTTATCAAGAAGCAACTTTTAAAATTGAGACAGCATCTCAGGGGTTGGCAGTCCAGGGGAGAGAAGACCTTTGTTCATTTTGGGTTACATTTTCCGGGAAATGCTGGGGATACGCTTTTGTTTCCCGCGGTCAGGAACTTGATCGATACAACCATTGGGCCGGTTAGATGGGATTTGCAGTTTCTGAGAGACAAAGTTGATACTAAGCTGATAAGGCACATTAATAAAACTTCTAAAGGGATTATCATAGGGGGCGGCGGTGTTTTTCTGGGGGATACAAATAAAAATGTAAATTCAGGGTGGCAGTGGAATTGTCCCTTGGAGCTGTTAAAGAAACTAGAGGTGCCGATCATTCTTTTTGCCGTGGGGTATAACAGGTTCAGGGGGCAAGAGGAGTTTTCCCCGGTTTTCAGAGAAAGCATCGCTGAAATAGCGAAAAAAAGCGTGTTTTTTGGATTGAGAAATCAGGGGAGTATCAGGGCGGTCAAAACATATCTGGATAAAGAGGCGCACGATAAGTTAGTGTTCCAGCCGTGTCCAACAACGGTACTGGACCATATTTACCCGGAATTGGTACGGCCCACTGCAAATAAAAGCAGGAAAAGGCTGGCGTTGAACATAGCTTTTGACAGAGAAGAGCTACGTTTCGGGGATAGAAAAAAAGAAGTGATTGCTTCTCTGATTTCATCGATGAAATGGGCGAATGACAACGGATGGGATATAACAGTGTTGTTGCATTATAAGCCCGACGGACAGATCATAGGGCCGCTTCAGGAATCCGGTGTAAATTTTAGGGTAGTTGATCTGGAGAGCAGACCGGCAAGGGAAATAATAAAGTTTTATTCAGACATGCCGCTTACTATTGGCATGAGGGGCCATAGTCAAATGATACCCTTTGGAGTCGGGAATAAGATAATCTCTCTTATTTCCCACGATAAAATGAAATGGTTTCTTGAAGATATAGGGCATCCTGAATGGGGGATAGAGATCTTGGATTCCGGCCTGACGGACCTGATAAAAAATGCATTATCTTACTCGGAAGAGAAAGATGACACTATAGTTAAACAGGTGCAAGATGCAAAAAGTGTATTATGGGAAGTAACCCTAAACAATATGCAGATCATTGAGAGCATCTTTGATGCTGCATAAAATTACCAGGAGAAGGAAATGGGCTTTAAGGGTATGGTGCGCGCGATGATGCCAACATGGAAAGCTATAACAAAAACGAATAAGATAATGCCGGACGAAGAAGGTAAATACAAAATACATATAGGACCTGGTGCAAAATGGAAGAAACCGGCAATGGAATGGGTCTCTCTGGATGTAGATCCCAAGAGGGCTGATGTCGTGATCAACTTCTCTAATTTTGGACAGTTACCATTTGAAGATGGGTCTATAAAATGCATTTATGGATCACATATTTTTGAACATATTGATGTCTATGTAAGCCCAAGGTTTTTTAAAGAGTGCCATAGGGTGCTTACCAATAATGGAGTTTTTCGGTTGATTTTGCCGGATGTGAGGAAAAGTATAGAAGAATATTTGAAGGGGAATGTAGATTTTCCTTTGTTTTCAAGGAGACGAAGAAGGGTGAAGGAGCTTTGCGGAATAGATTATACAATTTTTGAATGTTTGCGGGAAGATTTTCTGTCAAAAACTGGACAGCCCGGATTGTTGGGGTCGAAAGCTTTAGCTCACCAAAATGCCTGGGATTGGGAAACGATTGTTGAGGATTTGGTCAGGGCTGGGTTTAAGAGAAGTAATGTTCATAGAATGGATTTTAAGAAGACAATGTACGCAGATTTTGCATTTGAGGGAACTTATCCTGCAGAAGCAAATGAACAAGATAGGTCAATGTATGTGGAGGTGGTGAAATAATATGGGAGTTATTGCGATTATTCCTGCACGTGGAGGCTCAAAAGGGATCCCTGGAAAAAATGTAAAAAAGATTTGCGACAAGCCCCTTATAGGCTATACGATCGAAGCGGCAGCGAAAAGTAAGATATTTGACCGTATAATAGTTTCAACTGATAACTCCACCATAAAGAAGGTTTCTGAGCGAAGCGGTGCAGAGGTTGTTATCCGGCCCAAAAAATTGGCTACGAACACGGCGTCCACAGAGTCGGCGATGGGGCATGTATTAGACGTGTTGCTGGAAAAAGAGCAGTATAGGCCTGATGTTATAGTGCTTCTGCAGCCGACATCTCCGCTGAGAACGGCTTTGGACATAAAAAAGGCATACAGTAAGTTTAGGAGTGAGAGTCTAGATTCTCTTTTGTCGGTTACTTCTCATGTTAAATTTATCTGGAAAGAAACCAAACAGAAGGTATATCCTATAAATTATGAGTTTCTCGAAAGACCAAGAAGACAGGACATGAAAGATCAATTTAGTGAAAATGGTGCGATATACATAACAAAATACAAAACTTTCTGGAAGAACAAGAACAGATTGGGCGGAAAGATAGGACTCTATGCGATGGAAGAAAAACATTCCATAGAAGTAGATTCTTTCGTTGACCTGAAAATTGTAGAGCAATATTTGAGCCAATAAAACAAATATCAAAAAGGAGATAGCAATGGGTAAAACTATAAAGATAGGCAATAGTATCGTAGGAGAAAATCACCCTTGTTACATTACAGCCGAAATAGGGATAAATCATAACGGGGACCTGGATGTAGCCAAAAGAATGATAGCCGCGGCAGTGACTGCCAATTGCGACGCCGTAAAATTTCAGAAGCGTACCCCTGAATTGTGTGTTTCTAAAGAACAAAAGGACGTTTTAAGGGAGACGCCGTGGGGGTTGATAAAGTATATAGATTACAGATATAAAGTTGAATTTGGGCAGGAAGAATACGAGGCTATAGACCATTATTGTAAGGAAGTGGGAATAGAGTGGTATGCTTCATGTTGGGACCAGCCTTCCGTTGATTTCATGAAACAGTTCGATATCTCTTGCTATAAGGTAGCGTCTGCTTGTCTGACTGATGATGAGCTATTGCGCAAATACAGGACTACGGGGAAGTCGGTAATATTGTCAACAGGGATGAGTACTATCGAGCAGATAGATCATGCTGTTGAGGTGTTAGGCAAAGACGATCTTGCCGTGATGCATTGTAACAGTTCTTATCCGGCTAAGAATGAAGAGCTGAATTTAAGGGTGATAACAACCCTAGGGGCCAGATATGGGCTTCCTGTCGGCTATTCTGGTCATGAGGTTGGGCTATCCCCGTCGGTTGCTTCATCTGTCTTGGGGGCATGTATGATAGAAAGGCATATAACCCTTGATAGGGCTATGTGGGGAAGTGATCAGGCAGCATCTGTGGAACCATATGGGTTTAGGAGGCTGGTTAGAGATGTGAGAGCTGTTGAAAAAAGCCTCGGTAATGGTGTAAAAAAAGTTTATGATAGCGAACTGAAAGTTATGAAGAAACTCAGGATATCAAAATAAAAAATGAGCACATTTAAGGGTTTTTTAAAAAATAACGGTATTGTCGGGATAGCCCAGTTCCTTGTTAGGATCAAAGGGCTGATATTTCTACCCTTGATCGCTAAGGTTCTAGGAATAACTGATTATGGACTTTGGATGCAGGTAGCGGTAACCGTTAATGTGATAGTCCCTATAGCGGGCATGGGATTAGGTTATACATTGACGAGATATATACCGGGACAGGAAGGGAAGAGCAAAGATGGCACCTTATATGCTGTTTTACTGTTTTCTTTGGGGGTTGCTGTTCTGATTTCCGCGGGTGTTATAGGCGCTGCGCCATTTATTGCCAGGACATTTTTTGGGGGGGAACAATATCTGGCAGTGGTACGAGTCATAGGTTTATTGATCCCTGTGGGAGTGTTAAATGTCACATCGCTCAATTTTTTTAGAGCTACATCCCAGTTTAAGAAGTTTGCCGTACTCCTTGTTTTATCCGAACTTATAACCATACCCGCTGTAGTTGTCGCTGTGTTTCAGGGAGATGGCATCCTGGGAGCCCTACAAGCCCTATTTTGGGGGAGGCTATTCGCGTTTTTAATGATCATGATCATTATTGTTCGTGACAGGGGGATTGTTAAACCTGTTTTTAAAGAGTTTCCCTTGTATTTAAAATTTGGCATTCCTTTGATCGTGACGACATTTGCGTATGGGCTCATAAAAATAAGTGATAGATATGTGATATCATTTTTTATGGGGATTCGACCGGTAGGGTATTATTCAATAGGATTCGCGTTGAGCGAAGCCGTACTTATAGCTGTTATGCCCGTGGTAATAACATTATCTCCAACTATTGCCAGGTTCTGGGATAAGGGCGACATACATTCGGTTAAGAGGTATTTAAGGGGGGGCTTGAGGTATTATCTTATGCTGAGTTTACCCGTGCTGGTGAGTTTACCCTTTGTGGCAGATAAGCTGCTTAACATTTTCTCTGGATCCAAGACTGCGGGTATTTGTGGTCCGCTGACCCCGGTATTATCACTTGGTTTATTTTTCTATGGGCTTTCAAGTTTTTTTTCTCGAAGCTTTTTTCTTAAAGAAAAAAGCCATTTATCGGCGCTTACATGGGGAGCGTGCGGCCTGTTAAATGTAGGAGCAAATATAGTTCTGGTGCCCCGATATGGGTTGATGGGGGCGGCAGTCGCTACGATGGTCTCCTTTTTTGTGGTAAATATAATATGTCTTTTATATACGATAAAAAGAGATCTCTATTTCGGGATACCATGGGCGTTTGCTCTAAAGAGCGCCGCAGCTTCAGTGGGAATGCTTTTTCTTATTTCCAGAATACCCGCACAGACGATAGCCGGGTTTGTCGGGATCATAGTTTCCGGGATAGTGGTGTATGTCGGGTTGCTTTTTGTCGTTAAGGGGTATGATAGGGATGAAATAAATGCTATTAAGGATATTTTAAGCTGGGGGCATTATAGATAATAAAAAGGATATGAAGTTAATCGATTTTTTGAGTAGCAGCATGAAGTCCGAGGACTTAGATTTCATTGCTATCATTGTTACTCCATGGCACGCTTTGGGGGCACAGGCGTTTGTTGAAGGTCTGCAGGCCAAAAGCGGGAAGAACCTCAAGGGCCTGGTCATTATAGAAGAGCATGCAAGAGATGGGTTTGTCTTAGAAGATAAAGACGTGCTTATGGGGACGGGGGCAACTGTCCGGACCCATTGTTTTAAGGCCCGGGGCCAAGAGCCTTTTTTCCAAAGGATAGCATATCATGGGAACATCCTGAAAGGATTGTTGTCCATTCAACAGGGCCAAGAGACTAAAAAAAGAATTTACATTATTTCTCCCCTCCGGGTTTCTCTTGAAGGGATAAGTTGTTTTGCTGGGCCCAGTATAGCACGCAAGTATTTTCCGATTTTTGTGCGTATTGATGAAGGTATAGGTATGTGTTTCTCTCCTAAAGTCTTTTTGCTTGAGAGTTTACCAAAAACCGGAATATATGTAAAAGATGTTCTGGCTAGATTAAAAAGCTGTGTTCCAAGGGTTATATCGAAGCTGGCAAAAAATATACTGGTAGGAAAAAATGCTTTTATCGAAAGAAGACTTTTTTATGGTACCAACCCTGGTTTGAGGGTGGCAAAGGATGTGGCAGATTCATATTTAAAGCTGTTCAGAGAAAAGAAACAAGAAGACATTTTAGGTGGGGGGGAAAAGAGTATTCTTCTTTTAACGCAGCCCTTTGTTAAAGCGGGAATTGTTGGGCAAGAACAAGTAAAAGAAGTGTTTGAAAAGGTTGTAGAGGCAGCGAAGTCAACAGGGAAAAAGGTGGCTATAAAAGTGCATCCGCGAGATGATAGATGGCTTTATGCCGGGATGGGAAATGTTACATTGATCGATGTGGATTGTCCAGTTGAGGAGATAATGGGAAAAGGAGTAGATGCCGTAGTTGGATTTACAAGCACATCATTGATCAATGCTAAGATTCTTTTTGGGATCAAGAGCATTAGCGTTTGTGAATTCTTGCTGAATAAGTCAGAAAGTGAATATTTTCGAAGATCGAGCGGTGAGTTTAAAAGAATGACGGAAAATTTTATAGAATTTCCCAGGGATGCTGAAGAGCTGCGAAATGTATTGAAATAGGAGATAAAATATGATAAAGCATATAAGCATTACGCTTGTAGCTGTAATTGTTTGCGCCTTTCTTGTAAGGGGTGGGAGTTTTACGCGAAAACACCCTATTACATATGACGAAACAGTTTATTCGGTGCTTGCCGCTCAAATGAAAACAAATCCGTCGAATTATAACACAAAGGTCCTGTATAATGACGCGCTTAAGCAAGGACGTAAGCTCCCGCCGTATTTCAATAAGCCCCTTTTTAAGCATCCTCCGTTATTCCCGGGCATTATTGCCATATTTTATATGATCTTCGGGGACGGGTATTTGTCGGCATTTAAAGTGTCACTTCTTTTCGGGATACTATTGATACCACTCGCGTATTTGCTGGGACGAACCTTATTTGATACCAGGGTAGGGGTTTATGCCGCTTTTTTGATGGCTATAGAACCAATTGTTTGGATATCTTCCCAGAAAATATGGATGGAGACAACATTGGCATTTTTTACAATGCTGGCAGTATATCTCTTTGCTCTTGCTGTGAAAAAGAACAAGGATATCTTGTTTATTTTAAGCGGGCTGGCTGCGGGGCTGGCAGGAATGACGAAATATTCGGGGTTGTTGGCCATGGTCATAATTTTTGTTTACGCTTTACTAGTAATGCCGCAGTTGTTTAGAAAAAAACTGTTTATAGCGAGCCTTTTTGTTCCGGGAGTGGTAATGCTTCCATGGATAGACTGGAATATGAGAGTATATGGCGGGAATTTCTTATTCCAAAGTGGGGATATGGCAAGCAGGTTGAATAAGCTTATGGGGATGTGGCCGGTAGGTGTTGCAGTATTAGCGCTTGTTGTGGCTTTTCTTGTTGTTCATGCTAAATATCGGGCTTTTCACGATAAGATATTATCTCCGGCATTAAAGAAGATCGCCATATATGGGTCCGTGGCAGCATTTATCGGCCTTATGATCCTCCTGAGAGGGTCTATGTTGAAGGGGTTCAACATAGATTATGTTCCGGAAACGAGTTTTCGGATAGGTATGTTTGAGGGGAAACCATGGTATTTTTATCTGGGCAGGGTGATAGAGCTTTCACCGTTTTATTTCTTTTCTTATGCGGCGCTTATCAGTCTGTTTTTTGATCAGGGGAAAAGAAAAGAATATTTTCTGATGTTCATTTCTTCTGCTGTCATACTGGGGTTTTATGTGTGGGCAGGAGGCGGCTACCAATGCAGATATATAACGGCAGCAGCGGTTCCCATGATGATTCTTTCAGCTAAAGCACAGTGGTTTTTCTTGGACAGGATAAAAGGCTTGCAGAAGAATAGCGTTAAGAAGATAGCTTATGCAGTATGCGGGATAGTTTTTATATATTTATTTTTGGTGACATTTCGAGTGGACATGGTCCTGGCGTATCCGAACACGGCATGTTATTTCTAGAACAATTGGAAAAAATACTAGATGAATAAGACAAAAGTAGCGATATTATTCCTTACGTATGGGAATGAATATGAAGGGGCCTATGAAAGATTCCTGCATATTTGTGAAGATATAAGCTATGAAAAGAAACTCATAGTTATCCATAATGATGATGAGGATATGCCTTGCTCTGGAAGGAATGAATGGATATATGATATGGGGGGAGACAACTCCTGTTTTGAGTTTTCCGGTTGGCAGAAAGGCGTTGAATCTGACCTCGTTAGGGAGTTTGATCCGGATGTGTACATATTCGCAAATAGTGCTTTTATTTGTGCCTCTTTTGACACGACGCCTCTGGTTGACAATGAAATCCTTGAAAAAATATACATTAACAAGGTTTTTGCAGGAAACATCCGTAAGTTTGTTTTTGACGCTGAATATGAAGGGAAACAGATAGCTCAGTATATACCAACACATTTTTTTGTGATGCATAAAGAAATTATGACAAAATTGGGATCTTTAGTGAGCGAGAGGTCTTCGGAAAAATTTATTAACAAAGAATATTCAAATGACTTATTTCGAGACAATGGAATGTTCAGCGCACAATTAAAAAAGTATATATTCTGGATTTTGACGCATAAGTATCATGCACAGGGGCAAAAGTTTACACCCGAACAATACGGTTTTTTTAAGAGGAAAATACTCAATGTAATGAACGAGATTATATTGTCCGAAAGAGTTGCATTGATGGGCTTTAAATTTTTAAACATCACACCATTTAGCCGGTTTTTAAGTTCCTTTTATATTATTTTCCTGCCGTTCACCACCATAAGTCCTTTTAGGTTTCTAAGAAAAATATTCATATCAGTTATTTTCCTTAAGTTTTTTAGGGCAGTGAATAGGAAAAAATTTGTTTACAAGCGTGCTTTTTTAAGTGTAAAAAAAGCAATTAGCAAGCAATTAGCGAAGCAATAGGGTAAGCACAGTATTAGTGGAAGAGCCCGCATGATCTGGGTTAGAGTCAACGGGGAGTTGGGATTTGTAATGAAAATATTGGTAGTAACAAAACGACAGTCGACGGGCAAAGATTTTCTAGATGAACATTTTGGACGTATGTGGGAATTTCCTTGTGGGCTAGCTAGATGCGGAAACACTGTCAGGGGTGTCTGCTTGAGCTATAAGGAAAAAGAAGAAGGGGTGATGGAGACTGCGAGCTTTGAAATTGGCGGTTCTATTAATTGGTTTTCAGTAAATCTTCAAATAAAATGTTTCCCCTTTGGCTTAATCAGATTCCTTTTTAGGGCGATTAGGGAAGTTATCACCTATAAGCCAGATGTGATTTTAGGAATGTCAGATATTTTTTATGTTGTTTTCGGATATTTATTAGCTTGTTTGGCCGGGAAAAAATGTGTTGCTGATTTGCAGGATAATTATGAATCCTATTCATCCGCAAAAATACCAGGCATGTTGACCTTGTTTAAGCGTGTTCTGTCAAAGGCAGCAGGAATCGTTTGTGTTAGTGAAGAGTTGGCTGATATGGTAAGAAGTAAGTGTGCAAATAATAATACGAGGACAATAGTTAACGCCATATCGCCTGATTTGTTTTTTCCGGCAGAAAAAGAAACATGCAGAAGAAAATTAAATTTACCGTTGAATAATAGAATAATTGGCATAGGTGGTGCACTGCATAAAGATAGGGGCGTTGAAGTGTTGTTTCAAGGATTACGAGAGCTGCTTAAGTCTGATAATTCTTTGCGGTTGGCAGTAACCGGGCAGAGAGACTTGATTATACCTGAAGATCTGGAAATAATTGATCTTGGCATGATAGAATATGATAAAATGCCGATGTTCTTCAATTCTTTGGATGTCGCTGTTATTTGCAGCAAAGACACCTTGCTAGATAGGTACGCATTTCCGCAAAAGGCGTACGAGATTATTGCCTGTCAAACACCACTTATTGTGTCCAATGCGGGACCCTTGTTAGAAATTTTAAAAGATTACCCGGATATTTTTTTTGATCCTAATGATGTGAAGAGTTTCGAGACGGCAGTAAAAAACCAGTTAAAGGATCAAATAGTGCCAGATGTACCTGTGTCAGAATGGTCAGTTTTGTCTGAAGATTTGGATACCTTTATTCGGCGCGTAGTTGTTCCTCAAAAAGAAACTTAACAGAGAGCCTATAAAATGAAAATATTATACATAACACGTAAATACCTTCCATCGATCGGAGGGATGCAGACACAGAGTTATGGGTTCTATAATGCTCTCAGGAAAGAGCACGAGGTGCATATTATTCCCTGGGGGCACTCCCAGAAATGGCTGCCGTTTTTCGTGATCATAGCCTTGGTCCGAAGTGTATATTGTCTGATAAGATACAAGATCGACATTGTACAGCTTGGGGATATGGCGCTTTCACCTTTAGGGGTGTTTTTGATGTGTGTGTTCAGGAAAAAGACTTTTGCGATGTCTCATGGGAAAGATGTGGCGTACAGTAACAGGTTCTATCAATGGTTCGTTATCGGGTCAGCAAAAAAACTTGATGGTATAGTTTGCGTGAGTAGTTTTCTGAAGAATGAGCTGATCAAACGCGGAGTGAGAGAAGATAAACTTGCCGTAAATACTAATGGAATAGATGCATCTAAATATGAAGATTTGCCAGACAAGAATTATTCTGTGAAGGCAGTAGAGAATAAGTTTGACATATCATTGCAAGGAAAAAAGGTTTTATTGTCCGTTTCCCGGCTAGTACAGAAAAAAGGTATAGCCCCTTTTGTCGAATATATATTTCCGAAAATAATAAGTGAAGATAGTAACATTGTTCTTCTGTTGGTAGGGGAAGCCACCAGTCAGGAGGCAAAGGCGGAGAAACAAAAAATAATAGATGTATCGGAAAGGCTTGGGTTGGGAAAGAATATAGCTTTCACTGGAGACATTAAGGACAGGGACGGCCTTTTAAAACAGGTATATGCCTGTTCAGATCTTTATATAATGCCCAATAAGCATATTGAAAACGATTATGAGGGATTCGGTATAGTTGTTCTAGAGGCTTCGATAAATAAGGTTCCTTCTGTGGCGTTTGCGGTTGATGGAATCACAGATGCCCTTGCCGATGGGGAAAGTGGATACCTTGTTGAAGATGGAGACGATGATAAGTTTGCACGAATTTTAAGGGAACTTCTTGCCGATGAAGACAAAAGATTGCATCTTGGAGAAAAAGCGAGGCAATATGTTATCCGTACTTATGATTGGGAAATCATCGTTAAGAAATATGATGAGATAATAAAAGGACTGTCAGGGGATAGCGTAACCTAGTTCTTGCGTAACACACAGGTATAGCCCACCGCGAATATCTTTTTTCTGTCAAATACACTATCTAGTAGATAGCACAGTTTTACGCATAACCACTTGTTGAGAAAGAAAACGAGGTTCTTTAGGACGGGGACTCCCCAGCATAGACAGACGAATATGGTTGAGA
>CAYWDJ010000031.1:0-13067 GCA_964457005.1 uncultured Planctomycetia bacterium | reverse complement strand
TCTTTTCGAAAGTTTTATCTATTTTCTGCCTGAGATAGTTAACATAAACATTTATAACGTTTGAAAATGTATCAAAATCATTATTCCATACATGTTCCGAGATCATAGTCCGCGTAACGACCTGCCCAATATTTAACATGAAATACTCTAAAAGAGCGTATTCGGTAGCGGTTAGATCTATGTTTCGCCCGTCTCGCATAACTTTATGGGTTATCTGATCAAGTTCAAGATCAGCGATCTTGAGAAGCGTTTCCTTATTGTCTGAGCTCCGTCTCAGAAGAGCACGCGTTCTAGCCAATAACTCATGTATCGAAAATGGTTTTGTGAGATAATCATCGGCCCCGGAGTCAAGCCCCGTAATTTTATCCTCTACCGAATCGCGAGCAGTCAGCATCAATACAGGCGTATTTATATTGTCTTTTCTCAAGGCCCGGCAAACACTTATCCCATCCCTGCCCTGCAGCATGATATCCAGTATTATAAGGTCATAGGGATTATTCTGTGCCAGAAATAGCCCCTCATCACCCGAAGACACCACATCGACGACGTATTTTTTTTCTTTAAGAGCTCTCTTAATAAAACTCGCTATTTTGGGCTCATCTTCGGCCAGTAAGATTCTCATATTTTCACCTGTATCTTATCCGAGACATAACTATCTTTTACAATATTTATTGTCAGATCTTTTAATATTCATTAAACATTATTTAAAAGCTCTGAAATCTGCTCATAGTAACTGCTTATTGTCTTCAATGAATCAATCGTAATTACCGCCAAATAATAACTCAAGAGAAGAATTATACCACTTATAATAATCTTATTCTTGCGGCTAAACCTTGGATTCACCCAGACTAAAGGCACCATAAACGGACCTATACATAAAAAACTTATAACAAGCCAATGAGTTTTAAAGTACCATTTTTCGTCTTGTTTTTTTACTATAAACTCACCGCAATACCTGCATTTTAAGGCTTCATCTTGTATTTCCTCAGCACAAAAAGGACATTTTTTCATAATACTAGAATTATACCACTTAAAACAACAGAGATAAAGAAAGATAAATCCCTTTCATTATATCACCGATTTTATTTAATGCCCTCGTATCCCATCATAATCTTGAGAGTATATCCTATGTATTTTCCCGGGAGGCCGAGATGGTCGCATTTTTAGATTGCTTCGGGGCCTTTTAGAGATAAAGAGATATGCGGTTTGTCGTATGAGATTGCTTCGGGGCCTTCGGCCCCTCGCAATGACGGATTCGTCATGGTAATAGTCGCGTAAGTCTTTAGGACGTGGGGATATGTGTGATATCTGTAGAAACAAAAAGCCTCGCAACATTTTACTGCTGCGAGGCTTTTATAAGTGGTGAGGCTATACGTGGTATAGGACAGTATAAATCTCTGCTAAGAGCCCTAACTATACATGGATTAACTTGGCCTTATCAAGACCGTATTTAATGTGGTTCTCGAAAATGGGCCAATTCAGAGATATGGTTCGAGATGACTATATCTGCTCCGGTATGGCCTCGAACTACTGATTTAATACGTTATTTTGACCATTTTGTCCGGTTATTGGGGAGCCCTATTGATCTAACTTTATGTATATAAACTGCTTAGATAATGTCCATCCTTAAATGCTAGACATATTTTTTTGGCTAATCAACCTCTCCGTTCTCCGAGGGCACCTCTGCTAGAAATATTTTGGGGAACCACCGTAATTCATCAGCAACTTTGCCTATCTGAGTTTCTGGGCAGGTATTTACCAGTTCTTTGTAAAATTTATCCGCTTCTTGTGAGTCAGAGAGCTTAATATATGTACCTCCTAACCACAGAGCTTTTGACCTAAGTTCGTCATTGTCGGGTAAACGCTGTGCGCACTTCCACATAAGTTCGGACACCTTGTACCTGCAATGAAATTTCTTCATTGGGTCCGGCAAGGAAGACAACGCCCTCTTTTCCTCATCTTTGCTCCCGTCAAAAAAGCTTCTTTGCTGTTCGATCTTCTGTATGTCGTCAAACCAAATGAGAGTATTTAATCCGGATTGTTAGTTGCGACTTCAACTCCTTGTTTAACCCTTCTACCGTTAACTTTTCTTCTTTCAAGCAAAGTTTTACGTTTTAGTTCGAATCGCTGTTTAAGTATGATAAAAACAGCATGCTCGATTCTTCTTACGATATTACAGTATGGTTTGCCAACTAGCGAAGAATTCAACAACTTGACAAAAACTCAACTTCAAAATGATGGCAATTAAAATAACACGGGATAACTACATTCATCATTTTTCTCGCATTATTGCCGCCCTCTTTGCCTGATATTCTTCCTCAGAAATAAGACCGTCTCTTTTGAGCGCATCAAGCTCGCGCAGTTTTGCAGCAAAGCTGCCTCCCTCTCCACCATCGTATTTTAAAGGACAGCTAATTTCCTTGAGTTTAAGATTAATAAGCCTATAATAAAGGGGTTAATTGCTTTTTTGTGTTTTGATATATCTCGTATATTTTGATATTTTTGGGAAAGCGTGACACGAAAATGACACGTTTGGATGGAAAAGCAAAAGTATTAATTTGATCACATGAAATTTGTCAATAGTGGAGACCTGGCCCCCAAGTTACACAGGCTTTTCGAAATGCAGGCGCTGCACTATCGCTAGGAGCATCAAATGGTGTTATTATGAAGAACAGTCGGGGATATAAGAATAGCCGGAAAAAGACAGGGTGTGTTTATTACCGAATCGGCGGAATTACTATTCAGATCGAAGCGGATCTTCCGATCGGAGAAAATACTTTTCATGCCAAATTAGAGCCGTTTAAAGTTTCCGGCCCGGGAGAAGATACTGTCTGTATTCGCCACCATTTTTCATTGCCGAATTTAAAAGTTAAAGATTTAGGCGAAAACATTTATTACAAGCCGCCATGGTCAATTTATAAAAAAAAGGATTCCTGGATTTATCTTGGGATCTCCGCAGACAGGGGCGAAGCTGATCTTCACCGCATAGCAGTATTCAATAATGATCATAGCAGGGCAGAAATATACCATCCGGATGAACTTTCTTTTAAGAAAGGGAATATACCTTCATTAACGTTATTTGCCACCGACCAGATTTTGATTGCTAAGCTTCTGGCAAATAGGCAGGGGTTTTATCTTCATTCTAGTGCCGTAATTTTTGGCGGCAAAGGCTTTGTTTTCGCCGGTCATTCTGAGGCAGGCAAGTCCACTGTTACCACAATGATGATGAGGCATGACTCAGAAGTTCTTTGTGATGACCGTAATATTATAAGACATAATCCCGAAGGTTTTACGGTATATGGCAGCTGGAGCCATGGTGATATCCCGGATATTTCGCCAAACTCCGTTCCCTTGCACGCGATTTTATTTTTGGAACAGAGCAGGGTAAATCAATTACTCAGGATAACCGATAAAAAGGTCATTTTTAAAAAATTAATTGCTTGTTTAATTAAACCACTGGAAACCGTTGACTGGTGGGAGAAAGAACTCGATCTTTTATGGCAGATTGCGGGAAAAGTGCCTGTTTACAGGATGTTGTTCAGTAAGGACGGTAACATTGTTGATAAGATTAAAAAAATATAGCCGCGGTTTTCAATGTCTATATAATTCTTTCGAACATATGGTCAATACCCGGATATTTTTGATTTACTTTTACAGTAACTAGGAGTAAAATAACCACGTAGTCTTAAATGATGAATGTAGTTTAATAGACGAGAAAAGGATATTTTTATGGGAAAAGAAAAGAAGTGGAAGAAGTGCATGTTGCAGGTATTGCGTCGGAGCGAGCCGGAAGAGCGAACTTTAGACTATTGTAAGATGCAATATGGGGCGGCAGGCGGTCCGGGATGGGGACTCGGCTGTAAATTTGACCCTGATTGTATGACGCTTAATAACTCTTAGCCTTAAAAAATGTCTTACGTGAATGTCTCCCCACACCGACTTTTCAAACACAACGAACCCATTATCAGGAATTTGGTTATTGAGTTAACGGAACGTTGTAACAATAATTGTGTCCATTGTTATATTAACCTTCCGGAAGATGATGCCATTGCCCAGAATAAAGAGCTTTCCGGCGATGAATGGAAGCGTATTATTAAAGAAGCTGTTGATTTGGGCTTAATGACCGTCTGTTTTAGTGGTGGAGAACCGTTCTTACGCGAGGATTTCAAAGAACTCTATTTTTTCACCAGAAAACTTGGGGTAAGGGTCATAATTTATACTAATGCCTGCTTGATTACCCCGGAGCTTGCCGAGTTTTTGGCCGTATACCCTCCCCTTGAAAAGATTGAGGTTACGGTTTATGGCATGCATAGGGAGTCGTATGAATCGGTCAGCCGCGTTCCAGGGTCTTTTGAAAAATTTTCAAGAGGAGTAAACCTGCTCCTGGAGAGAAAAATCCCTTTTATAGTAAAGAACGCGCTTCTTCCCCAGAATAAAGCGGAAATCGAAGAATTTGAAGCCTGGGCGGCTGATATACCATGGATGGACCAGCCGCCTCCTTATGCCATGTTTTTTAATCTACGCGGGCGTCGGGACAATGCTGAAAAAAATGAATTAATAGAGAAACTCAGGCTTTCTCCCGAAGAAGGCCTGAAATTTCTTACCAGAGATGAAGAAAGATACTTAAAAGGTCAGAAAGAATTTTGCGCTAAATTTATGTACCCGCAAGGCAAAAAGCTTTTTTCCTGCGGTGCCGGACATAACGGAGGATGCATAGACGCGTATGGCAGATTGCAACTTTGCATGCTGCTGAGACATCCCGATACCGTGTATGACCTTAAAAAGGAGACATTAAAAGATACAATTATCAACTTTTTCCCCAAAATACGGGAAAAAGAAGCAAAGAATACGGAGTATCTCAAACGTTGTGCCAGGTGTTTCCTCAGGGGTCTTTGTGAACAGTGCCCGGCAAAGTCATGGCTGGAGCATGGAGACCTGGATGTTCCGGTAGAATATTTATGTGAAGTCGCCCATGCAAAAGCCCGGTATTTGGATTTGATTAAAGAGGGAGAACGAGGCTGGGACGTGGAAGACTGGCAAGCCAGGGTTAGTAAATTTGTAAAGTCCGGGACATGTTAACCTGACTTTAACTATAAGAACTAAAAAGGAACCTTAATGAAAAGAACAGAAGTGGACCTCAATAGTATTTGCATACCGTCTGAGAATATTGTCGCGCGCGAAATTGAAGATGAATTTATTATTGTCCCTTTGGTTACCGGAATCGGCAATGCAGAAGACGAGCTTTTTACGCTTAATGAAACCGGGAAGGCCCTCTGGAAGCGGTTGGACGGCAAAAAGACCCTTTCCGATATTATCGATGAATTCTATGGAGAATATGAGGGCGAGAGGAAAGAAATAGAAAACGACGTTTTGGGTTTGATTTCTGAACTGATTAGGCGAAATATACTTGCCGTGCTCGGATGATCATACTATGATCCCGGGTTAGTAAAGGTCGCGGCCCATAGTAACCTCTTGTTTGTAAAATGATGGTTTTTCAAAAGATATCCCTGTATAATTCACATTTGATTTTGCTTATGCGTGCTACGCATGAGAAGAGCTGCGCGTTTCGTTTCCGGGTAAAAGGAGTTAGTATGTCCCCCCTCATACAAAACAGAGACATCCTTACGGTTGCCAGACCTTCAGGGCATTACAACAAGGGAGAAGTCGCGGCATTTGTCTTCCCTCCTGATAATAAAAAACTGGTCATACATAGAATCATCGGGAAAAGAAACAATGCGTATTTACTCAAGGGTGATAATATCCTCGGAAAAGATGGTCTTATCCCGGAGGCTAATATGCTGGGTAAAGTGGTCAGAATCGAAAGAGATGAGCACGAGATATTATTCGGAACAGGCTCGGAGAAGAGAACGATCGCCTGTTTGAGCAAGTGGAATATTTTACCGGTATTGCTTTCTCTCTGGGGCCTAGTTCCCTCTCCTGTAAAACAGAAGATACGAGGTAAATTATATGGCAAATCCTGTTAGTTTTGAACCATTTTCCGAATCCACGCTGTGGCGTAAATTAACGAAAAGAAGAAGAATAGTTTCTTTCGATCTGGAGATAACGGCCCGCTGCAATAACGACTGCTCCCATTGTTATA
This sequence comes from uncultured Planctomycetia bacterium, assembly GCA_964457005.1. Taxonomy (GTDB): domain Bacteria; phylum Omnitrophota; class Gorgyraeia; order Tantalellales; family Tantalellaceae; genus CAYWDJ01. The sequence goes on along the minus strand of CAYWDJ010000031.1, from coordinate 6,967 downwards.
TAAACCTTCCGGCTGGAAATCATGAAGTAAAAAAAAAGGAACTTTCTCTAAAACAAATTTGTAATATAGCGGATCAGGCGACAGAAATGGGGGCTTTATGGTGCCTGATCACCGGCGGCGAACCTCTTTTGCGAAAAGATTTTTTTGATATATATATGGCGCTTAGAAAGAAGGGGCTTTTGACGTCGGTTTTTACTAATGCGTGTCTCATCACTAAAGAACATGCCGACCTGTTTCAAAAATACCCTCCACGTGATATCGAAGTCACGGTTTATGGTGTTACTAAAAATACCTACGAGAAGATAAGCCGCAGGCCTGGTTCTTTTGAAGCATTTATGCGGGGGTTGGATACCCTTTTGGAAAGAGGCGTGCGGGTAAGGTTCAAAACAATGGCGTTGCGTTCCAATCTCCATGAACTACCCGAAATTGCCAAGTTTTGCCGTAAAAGGACCAAAGATTATTTTCGTTTTGACCCACAGTTGCACCTGCGCTTTGACCGTGATACCCGGCGCAATGAGCTGATCAAATCGGAGAGGCTTACCCCAGAAGAAGTAGCTGCCGTTGAAAAGGCGGACCCCGAACGTTTCGGTATGCTTAAAAAATGTTGTGATGAATTGATTGATCAGAGATTTGAGCGCTGTGATCATGACCACCTGTTCCGATGTGGGATCGGCAACGGCAGTTTTAGCGTAAGTTACGACGGGCTTTTTCGTCTTTGTTCTTCGCTCTGGCATCCGGATTACATTTATGATCTTAAACGTGGAACATTGAAAGAAGCCTGGGATGAATTTACGCCGAAGGTACTTGACATGCGCTCTAATTGCAGGGATTTTCTAGAAAAATGCCGCAAGTGCAGTATTATTAACCTCTGTTTGTGGTGTCCGGCTACTGCCTATTTGGAAACAGGCAGGCTGGATCTGCCGGTAGAATACTTCTGTGCCGTAGCAAAGGCCAGGGCAAAACTGTTAAATAACACTTAATCAATGAATAATTCCGTTTGTGACATCGCACTAATACATCCACCTCATATTTTTAATACAGAAAAGTATGCCGTTTTTCCTCTACCATGGAATTTATCCCACATAGGGTCAACTACTTATATCGGCAAATATCCGATTGGGCCTGACTGGGACATTATGCCGCTTGGTTTTCCTACAATGAAAAACTTTATCGAAGATAATTCAGATTATACCGTCAGCATTATTAACCTCGCCCTGTTAAAATCAGAAGTTCCCAAAGATATATTTGATAAATTCAAGCATATTCACAATAAGGACGCAAGTATTTTAAAGGATCTTGCGGAAGCCATGTACCCGAGACGAGTAGTATCCGCTATAAAGAAACTAAAAGCTGATCTGTTTGCCGTTGATCTGCATTGGCTTAATTTTTCACAGGGCGCCATTCAAACATTAAAATTGCTGAAAGAGATCCATCCGCATAGCTATACAGTTATCGGCGGATTTACCGCCAGCTATTTTAAACATGAAATAATGAAGAAGTTTTCTTTTATAGATTTTTTGATCGCAGGCGATGGTTGTGTCCCACTTTTAAAATTAATTGAACAAATAAGGGGAAATAAAGATTTTTTTAAGGTACCTAACCTGTTGTATAGAACAAAGGGGGAAGTGCGGAAAAGCCACAGAAGGCGTTTGAATGATTTTGAGATTGTCCAGAATGACGCAAAATTATGTTCGCCTATTTCTGCCGCAAGGGGTTGCCCGCTTAAATGCGTTACCTGCGGGGGATCAAAATATTCTTTCGAAAATCTACATAATTATGGAAAAATCCGCGCTTATTCAGTGAAATCCGTAATGAAGAAGTTGTTTAATCTAACTGGAAGGTCAGTGGAAAAACAGCAGACATTCCTGATACACGATCCGTTTCTTACCATGGGGATGAAGAATTGGAATATTCTTCTTGATGAAATAAAAAAAAATAAATTAAATGTGCGTTTCACGATAGAATTTTTTTTACCCCATCGTAAAAAAGATATTATTAAGATCGCAGAGGTTCTTCCCGGCAGTTCGATCCATATCTCGCCGGAGTCAATAGACGCAGATGCCCGCAGTTTTCATAAAAATCTGAGATATTCAAACCGGGACCTGATAATGAATATGGATGTTATTAACAATACCGACAGCTTATCAATGGGCGTATGGTTTATGGCGGGGTTAGCCAAGGATACGAAACAGGGTATCGATGAAACGCTGTCTTTTATAAAAAGCTATTACAACAGGATGACGAAAAAGGAAAACAATTTTATACAGTTTAACGAACTGCTTTTTCTGGATCCTGGTTCGTTGGCTTTTGATTTTCCAAAAAAATATGGCTATAGGTTGATAAATAAATCTTTTTTGTCGCACATGGAAAGTTTTAAGGCACCTATTTTTAAACATCAGATCAATTATAGGACCGAGTATTTAACCAGGGACCAGATTTTTGACATATTTTTATACGTGCATAACAAAATGAATAAGATGTACTATGAAAACAATGTCATTAACAAGCGGCTTTATGACAGGGTTAGTCTGTATAATGCTTTATTGGAGAAGTATTCCCCGGAATACGATAATGCCTTGACGGAAAAAGATAATATAATCAGAAATAAGCGCTATGAAAAAATCGGAAATGTTTTTAGGAGCGAACTGGAGAAATAGATCCACGCCTGAAAATTCGGATTGTCACAGAGAGGGATTCAAGAATGAGAAAAATCCAGAACGCCGTCATAATGGTATGCCTGTTCAAGAATAAGGGTAGTTCGGTCAATATACAGTTATTGTTATTTACAATAGTTATATTTTTCTGTTGTCTAGAAATGATGAAATTTATTCCGGTTTAATCCCGGCACAGATCGGTTGTTATCTGGAAAAAGATGGTATTGAAAAAAAACGGGGTAATGTTGTAGAATACATGGATCAGTCGCCGTTCGTTAAGTTCAAGCCAAATGTTTTAGTTTCCAGTCCGGGATCTCAGGGGACGAACACAGAGTTTGTTTGTGAATGGGAAACCAACAGGCTAATAAAATGCTTCATAAAATACGCAAAAACCGTAAACTTATACCGGATAGAACCCTGCAAAATTTAAAAAACAGATCTTTCCAGCGCACCAAATAATAAAGATATATTCGTTTGGATGACGAAGAAACGGGATAAAACAGCGCTAAACTCTCCGGAGAAGGAAAAACCTTCCCCCTAAAAACAGATACGTTCTTTAAAAACCGGTTACCATGCAATATTCGTCTAAGATTGAAAGTCAGGGAGGTCCCCCGATCAATACTTTTTTGCGCGAAGATCGCTTCTTCGGACCGGGTTATCAACTCCGGGGTAACGTCATCCGTTCTAAGGACATTCAATATTTCTTCCGGTACATTCGCTGCTAATAATTCTCTGGCGAGATATAAAACAAGGTAAACACTTTTACACACACCCCATTCATGAGCTCGAGACCCGATCTGTTCCCAATCTATCCTATCCCGGCAGTATAAAAGTACCATGGAAATATCGCAGAGTGATTTGAGTCCCCCCTTGAATTGATGACCACAAGAAACATGAAAACAAATATGCAGTATCAGGTCTTCGGGAGACAGCACCAGCACTTCGGTACCGGCGAGCATAAAAGGTCTCGCCCTTTCCCATAATCCGGTAACGTCTATTTTAAAGGGATCAGTCGGTTCCATGATATGCCAGTGAAGGTCGATCTTGGTCCTATCTGTTTTAGCTGTACCGGTTCTGGTAAAACAAGGGAGGTGTTTGTGGTTAAAAACCGCGTTTCCGGCTTCATCCCAGAAAGGCATCGATGGAGTGTATCCTGTCTGTACAAGTTTTCTTCCCAGTTTCACGGAATCCGATCTTCTAACCAAAAGATCTATGTCCGCCATCGGCCGCAAAACAATATTATCATAGATCGCTTCCGCCAGGTAAACCCCTTTTAAAGCAATGATCTCGGTACCGTCGGAGCGCAATACCTTTAACACTTTTGAAAGTTCATTGTAAAGTCGGAGATTTCTCCCAGCAACATAGAGATATATTTCACGTAGTCTTTGACTAACTTCATCCGGGATACTTATATTCGAACTCCGCATTTTCAAACACCGGTAAAGAAGTGGAGTAACGTCTTGCTGAATCGATTGTTGAACTATATCGTTCCAATCCGATACAGACAATGCTTCAAATATGCTACCCTCTGTGTTTTCGATTTTGGGTCTAAGGCAGCAACATAAACGTTGACGGGCTGTTTTATTATCCATTCAGTATTCACCGGTATCTTTGAGCTTGCATCTCGAATAAATTTGCATATGTTCCCTTGCGACAGACCAGTTCCTCATGTGTACCGTTCTCAACGATCTTTCCATCCTCCAGAATAAAGATTCTGTCGGCCATCCTGACCGTAGACATACGATGGCTGATCAGGATGACAGTTTTGTTCTTTGCCAGTTGGTGAAATTGTTTGAAGACCTCGTATTCCGTCTTCGCGTCTAAAGCGCTGGTCGGTTCATCAAGTATCAGTATCTGGGCATCCCTCAGAAAGGCCCGTGCCAAAGCGAGCTTTTGCCATTCCCCCTCGCTGAGTTCACAACCATTATCAAACATCCTGCCCAGCATAGTTTCATAACCTTCAGGCAGATCCGCAATGACATCATCCGCTCCGGAATATCGGGCGGCTTTTAAGACCGCTTCGCCTTTTAACGGTGATCCTATATCGCCAAACCAGATATTTTCCCGGGCTGTCATTTGATACTTAGCGTAATCCTGAAAAACAATGCCTATCTGACGCCGCAAGTCAGTTGTATTAAACTGACGCAGATCAGTACCATCCATGGTAATCTTACCGGATGAAGGATCATACAAACGGCATAACAATTTGATCAGAGTAGTTTTACCCGCTCCATTGGCACCTACCAAAGCTATATGTTCACCCGGACGAATAGTAAGATCGATATCTTTAAGAACTTTCCTGTTCCCCGAGGAATACTGAAAACTTAAATGTTCAAACCTGATACCAGTCCGCATGGACAGAATTGCGGGTACGGGATGCTCCGGTTCGCCAACTTTTGGTTCGAGATCAAGAAACTCGTAAAAATGTGAAAGAAAAAGATTGTTTTCGTAAAGATCCACCAGGCTTCCCAACATATCACGCAGATATCCCTGTCCCTGTCTGAAAGCCTGAAAATACATGACCATGCTGCCCAGAGTGATCAGCCCCTGAACAGTCTGGTAAACGATATACGTGTAAGAGCCGAATATCGCCAAAATTGCAACAGCCTGGCTTACTGTCGCTTCTACTGAACGTCTGACTGTAAGATAAAGTTTTTCACGGCGAACTTGTTTACGCAGATCACTGAACTGATGTTTAAAAAAATTTCCTAATCCGAAAAGACGTATCTCCCTGGCATACCGCTCTCCCGTAAGCAGCCAATGCAGATAGTGTGCCTGTCGTTCTCTGGGAGTGCTTTCACGCCTCCAGCGATACATCTTCCGTGAATATTTTACGCGTACAAAAATCCCGGGGATCACCGCCGCAAACAGGATAATCCCAATACTCCAGTGAAAAGAAAATAACAGCCCCACCATGGCCAGTAAGGTAATCCCGTTACGACCCAATTTTACCAGACCGTTAACGATCTGGGCCGGCCGGGAAGAAGCTTCCCGCTGAACCCGATGAAGAGTGTCATAATATTGATGGTTTTCGTAATATTCTAGATCCACTTCTATAGACTTATTGTGTATTTCATCATTCACATGATCAGCTACAGCCTGAGATTGAGCTTCACTGACCACATTCGTTACCGAACGGCATAAAACCTCAAATAAACTTACCCCACCCATAAAAGCGATAAACCGTGTCACCTGCCAAAAAACTTTTTCTCCGCCGCCGGATGCTATGCCACTTGTAACCGCATCTACCAACAGCTTGGTAAGGTAAAGCGACAATAGGGGGAGCAAGCCCTGGATAAAAAGAAGAGCCGCGTTGGCCACTGTCCATCCCGGCGCGCTTTTCCAAACAAGTAAAAGCGCCCGTTTAACGTTAAGTGTACGTTGTATTTTAGCTCTTAGAGTTTTGTTTGTATGCATAACTTTTCTTTAACGCTTTTGCCCGAACCTGAGCAATCTCACAAAAAGAATCCACCGGCTTGTCCAGTTCCCCCTTTTCAAGGTAACTATGGCCAGACACCACAAACAGAGGTTTATTATCGAGCACGTACGGCATTTCTCCATGACTTTTCTTAACTTAAAGGGGCTAAGTTTGGCATATTGTTCTTTGAGAGAGCGTTTAACAGAAGCTGGATTTCAGGACCCTCTCGTAAGGTGTCTTGGGCTTATCATAGCGCTTAATGATCTTGGAGACAACCCTTTTCTTCTCGATAAGTTTGACCGACGGCTGGAAGAAGTTGTGATATAGTCTCCACTAAAACTTATAAAGATCGTTCAGAAGAGATACAACCTTAGGGTTATCCAGCTTATGGTACCCGATCCACTGCCTTACGTGGGTCCAGTTCTTTTGCTCTATGTGGGCGTTATCCTCTTTGTGATAGGCTCTGCTTCGTGTAAACTTTATGGGTGCCTTTTTTTCTCTGGGTAAAATGCCTTAAGAGGTGGTAATTTAAGAATTCGCCTACATTATCTGAATATTCCCAGGTTATCTCTATTCCTTTGTGATTATTATAGTAACTACGACCGATTGCCTAGGAAAAGTTAACTAAAGGCACTTTTAGAGATAAAGAGATATGCTGGTTGCGTTTTGAGATTGCTTCGTCGGGGCTTCGCCCCTCCTCGCAATGACGGGGAAGGGGAATAGTGGCGTAAGTCTTTAGGACGTGGGTGGATGTGGCATATCTTAGGTAAAAATGGGGACACGTACAAAAAGTACATGTCCCCATTTTATTAGTGGTGAGGCTGAACGTGCTATAGGACAAAATCATCTCTATTCTGAGGGGTATTACTATAGGTGTTTACTGTACGATAAACTC
>CAYWDJ010000030.1:6184-14680 GCA_964457005.1 uncultured Planctomycetia bacterium | reverse complement strand
TATATATTTAATATTCTCCCCGCATACATACAGTATGGCGAAAAGGATCGGTATAAGAACAATAGATGTCCCCAGATCCGGCTGTAAAAAGATCAACACGAATGCCGGCGCAACTATCAATACCGCTCCAAGAAAATTCCCAATAGAGCCCGCATTATCACGTCTATTCCCGAGAAACGCGGCAAGAGCCAATATGACCGTGACCTTGACAAATTCAGAAGGCTGTATGGAAACCGGTCCGAAATCCAGCCACCTTGTTGCTCCATAATGAGTAGAACCAAACACACGAAGAAGGACCAAAAGAACAAGATTCACGCCGTATATCAGATAGGCAAAATTCAGAATGCGCCTGTACTCTATGCTGCTTACAATTAAAAGCATAACTATTCCGACCGACACCCATAAGATCTGCTTCATCACTATCGGGTTCAAGTCTCCGCCATCCTGGGCAGGGGCATAAGTAGCGCTATAGATGAACAGAACACCAAAAAGACATATTGCCAGTATGCTCAGCAATAACACCTTGTCCATCCGCCCTCTTCTGGCCTTAACTATCATTGTTTATCACCTCTGGCTAAAAGTCCCAGTTCATCTGCTTTTTCAAATACCTCGCGTGCCGTGCCGGCAGCATAATACCCCCCTTTTCCGCCAAATTCATCAAAAATAACAACGGTAAGTTTTGGGTCATCATACGGGGCGAACCCTGTAAACCATCCATGGTTTATCCCTTTTGAAGTCTGTGCTGTACCGGTTTTTCCCGATACTACCACATTTTTAATCCTGGCCTTTTGCCCCGTTCCTCTGGGATCATTTACGCACTTCCTTAACCCCTCGCGTATTATCTCAATAGTTTGAGGAGATATGTGCAGGTCCTCTCTTTCTTCGGTATTTACCGTTATGCCTCCCACCTTACTTACAATAAAAGGTTTAACCAAAAACCCACCGTTAGCGAACACTGAAATAGACCTGGCCATCTGAAGCGGACTTACCAAAAGATACCCCTGGCCTATGACGTAATTCAAGGTTTCTCCGCGATACCATTGTTCCTTTATTTTCTCTCTTTTCCATGCCGGAGAAGGAAGATTCCCCGTAGCCTCCCGAGGAAGATCTATACCGGTAGCGCTACCAACTCCAAATTTTCCCGCGTACTTGGCAATATTATCCGCTCCCAGCTTCAGTCCCAGGTTATAAAAATACACATTGCAGGAGTTCTTTATTGCCTCCCTCATAGACTGCGATCCATGCCCGCCGTGTCTCCAGCACTTAAATGTCGTATCCCCCAACCGGACAAAGCCTTCGCAATAAAAACTGGTGTTTTCATCTACGACTCCCTCCTCGAGGGCTCCTGTAGCCACAATGGGCTTAAAGATCGATCCGGGAGGATAGGTCCCCTTTATGGCCCTGTTCATCAGGGGATATTCCGCATTGTCCAAAACCTCCGACCTCTCAGCGGCCCTCTTATCATCAGCAAAGATACCCGGGTCATAAGAAGGCGCGCTCACCATAGCCAGAACTTCCCCCGTCACGGGATCCATAGCAACTATCGCACCTTTTTTCCCCTCAAGAAGTTCATAGCAATATTCCTGAAGATCTTTATTAATGGTAAGGTGAACGTCCCTCCCCCTGGCAGGCTCTTTATACCCGAGTATATCCACCTGACGGCCCCTATTATCTACCTCTACTTGCATCCCTCCATGGGTCCCTCTTAAATATTCGTCATATTGCTTCTCTATCCCATCTCGGCCTACAACATCATTCAGGCTGTAACCATAATGCTTAAGTCGCTCGAATTCCGACCTGTTTATAAGCCCCAGATATCCGAGAACATTCGCCGCGATTTTACCGTCACTGTAGTCTCTTTTGGCGATAACATCCAATAAAAGCCCCGGATAGTCTCCGACTGCTTCTTCAATGTGGACAGCTTTTTCTATTCCTATATCCGAAGCGACGACATAAGGGGTGAACGGCTGGCGTCTTGCGCGCTTAATACTCGCTATAGCCTCCTCGCTGGAAATCCCGAGAACTTCGCTAAGCATATCCGCGCCCTGGTCTTTATCTTTGATCCGGGAATATATCACAGCCACATTAAAACTGAGTACATCTTTTACGAGAGCGTTCCCGCTAGAGTCAAATATGCTTCCTCTGGGAGCCATAAGGGGGACTATTTTAAGACGGTTCTCCTCCGACATAATCTTGTATCTTTCATGCATTCCTATCTGCGTGTAAAAAAGCCCTCCTATTACAAATAACAGGCTTGCAAATATGATCAGTGAAAATACACGTAGTCTCATCTCAGTTCTATATCTCCTTCTGGCCTAGAAGCGACAAAAATGCGAAGAATACCGGAGCGAATACGGCTGTTACTATGATCGGTGTAAGATTATTTCTTATGACCATCGGGATATAAGCGTCCCCCTGATATGCCGCGTTCAAATACAGCATATGCACAACAAGAACCAGGAGCAAACTTGAGAAAGTTACCAGAACCTGCACAAAAATATTGTGACGAAAAAACATTCGTGACAATGTCGACGAAAAAAGCGCTACAACAGGAAACAAGATTATATCAACCGGTAAAGTCCCGGCAGACAGGCTGCCCCTCAATATCCCGGCAACCAAAGCAAACAAAATACCTTCTGACATATTTCTGAATATCGCGGCGAACACCACCAATAGAAGAATAAGGTCCGGGAACGACCTGAAATGCTTCATCATGATCGCCTGTAATACCGTAGCGAATATCAACAATACATACAAAAAAAATGTTTTTCTTATTATTTGAAACATATGACTTCTTCTTGATCAGACATGGTCGCAAAAGGTTTTATAACAGCGTACTTGTACAGCCCCGTTTTACTTTTTCCAACGCTTACTATCTCTCCTATGTTTATATCCTTTGGGAACACCCTGCTAAATTCAGACGTGACCACTACCTCTCCCACATCAACCTTCGCATCCATCGGCAGATACAGCAGCTTGACCGTTCCATCTCCGGCACCGGCGACGATCCCACTTGCACGGCTCCCCTTTACCTTTCCCCCCGTCTTGAATGCCGGGTGAGTTATAAGCATAACGCTGCTCGTATTTTCTCCGGCTTCATACACTTTGCCGAGAAGCCCTTCAGCCGAACATATGGCTGCACCTTTATCAATACCGTCTTCCACTCCGCAATTTATTATCAACGAATCTACCCATCCATTTGGATTTCTCGTAATAACTTCGGCGGAAATAGTTATAAAAGGCAGGCGTTTCTTTAATTTCAAAAGATCTCTCAATCGCTCATTCTCATCGTCCAGACCTTCTTTCTGGTCTATACGAACGTAAAGAACCGCGACTTTTTTTCTAAGAACCTTGTTCTCCGCTAAAAGTTTACGTTTTGAACTGAAATATGGACCTATTCCTGAAGATATCTTGCTGGGAATTGAAACTAGACCGATTGTGAGACTTCTCAGTCCCTTTAAGAGGGGTGTGGTAAAAAGAAGAATAAGTATTAAAGTGACTACACTCGCTGTTACTAAATATTTGTTTTTAAATAATTGTCTAGGCACTTCAATAAATTATCACTTATTTTTGGACGCTGTGTGCAATGGACAAACGTTTAAGATACTTTAACTCGCTAAGCACTTTACCGGTTCCAAGCGCAACCGCGGTCAAAGGATCGTCAGCAAGATGAACAGGAAGCCCTGTCTCTTCTGATATAAGTTTATCCAGACCTCTTAAGAGAGATCCTCCACCAGCTAAAATTAAACCTTTTTCGATCAGGTCAGCAGAAAGTTCCGGAGGAGTACGCTCGAGCGTTATTCTCACGGCTTCTACTATCTGACATATCGGTTCAGATAACGCTTCCCGTATCTCTTCACTGTTAACACTGACCATTTTGGGAAGACCGGCGACAAGGTCACGCCCCCTTACTTCCATAGTAAGCTCATCTTCCAGCGGATACCCGGACCCTATCCTTATCTTGATCTCCTCAGCCGTTCTTTCCCCGACCATAAGATTATAAGTCCTTTTCAGATAATTGATTATAGCGTCATCCATTTCGTCTCCGCCTATACGTATAGATTTGGAATAAACAACTCCGGCGAGAGATATAACGGCCATTTCCGTTGTACCGCCCCCGATATCAATGATCATATTTCCGGATGGTTCCTGTATAGGAAGCCCGACACCAATAGATGCCGCGACAGGCTCTTCAATCATAAAAACTTCTCTGGCTCCGGCATGCAGAGCAGAATCCTTAACCGCCCGTTTTTCAACTTCCGTTATCCCTGAAGGTATAGCTATAACCATTCTCGGACGAACAAGACTGCGGGAATTATGCACCTTTTTTATAAAGTACCTGAGCATCGCTTCCGTGATATCAAAGTCAGCGATGACACCGTCTCTCATGGGCCTTATCGCAACAATATTACCGGGAGTTCTACCAAGCATACGCTTAGCTTCTTCCCCCACAGCAAGAACGTTATTAGTTCCTGATTCTATCGCGACAACTGAAGGCTCACACAAAACAATGCCTTCATTTTTCAGATAGACGAGGGTTGAAGCTGTCCCAAGGTCTATTCCCATATCACTTGAAAACATTCCAAGTAGTCGATCGAAATAATTTGATAGTTTCTGCAGCATATTTCTCTTCTTTTGTTAATATAAATATTAGTACGGTAGGTTACTATAATAAAACGGCTTAGTAAGAATAGTAACAAATAATAAATTTATTGTCAAATACTATTTAACACTTCCAAGTCAGACATAAAGCCCGGATATGAAGTATCCGCACATTCCGTGTTGTTTATCTCACATTCCCCGTCCGAAACCAGGGAAGCTACCGCCATACTCATTGCTATCCGGTGATCTCCATAACTGTCGAGACTGCAACCCCTTAGAGAATTATTGCCGCCTTCTATCACAAGGGAATTATTTTCCTCTCTTATTTTCACTCCCATAGAAGAAAGATTGTCCATTATGGTCTTCACCCGGTCAGTTTCCTTGACTTTAAGCTCTTTTATGCCCTTGATAACCGAAATCCCTTCCGCCATGGCGGCCGCTACGGCAAGTATCGGCACTTCATCGATCAAAAGCGGTATTTCCTGCTCTTCTACAGTAACACCTTTAAGTTCTGAGAATTTAATTTCAAGATCACCAATAGGCTCCATCTCATCCCTTAAATTCTTTTCCTGTATATTCGCTCCCATTCTTTTAAGCACATCCAGAACACCCCTGCGTGTCGCATTAAGCCCCACGTCTTTGATAATCACACAAGAATCCTTAACGATAAGCGCGGCGACGACAAAAAACGCGGCACTTGAAATGTCCCCGGGGACAAAAATATCTCTGGGGCCAAGTTCCTTTGTACACTTGACGCTCGTTACAAGTCCTTCACGTTTAATGTCCGCCCCGAAGAATTCAAGCATTCGTTCAGTATGATCTCTGGACTGAAAAGGTTCTGTCACTGAAGTCGTGCCGTCGGCATATAATCCTGCCAGCAGAACACAGGATTTTACCTGGGCACTTGCAACAGGCAGCACATACTCTATCGCTTTGAGATTGCCTCCACTCCTGCTTACTTTTAGGGGAGCATGATCTCCACCCTCTAAAGGCTCTATATCCGCCCCCATAAGCTCAAGCGGTTTTATTATCCTGTTCATGGGACGTTTTGAGAGGGAATCATCCCCGGTAAGAACGACATCAAAATTCTGGCCTGCTAGTATCCCGGAAAGAACCCTCATGGTCGTCCCGGAATTGCCAAGATACAACTCTCCTTCCGGCCTGGCCAACCCCTTCATACCCTTACCCTCAACATGAACATCCTTGCCGTCTATGATTATTTTTATCCCCATGGACCTGAACGCTTCAAGAGTACTGAGACAGTCTTCTCCCATAAGAAAATTTTTAATATGGCACTTGCCCGACGAAATGGAAGTTAGCATTATAGCCCGGTGCGAAACACTCTTATCCGACGGTACAGCTATAGCTCCGGTCAAAGGTTTTACGGCTTTTGCTATCTTCCAATTCATTCCTTCTCCTCTTTTTCCGCTTTATCCAGAACTCTTTTTATATCATCCGGCATCGGGGCCGTGAAACACATGCGTTCACGGGTAACGGGATGCGTAATTTCAAGTTTTGCCGCATGTAGGGCTTGCCTATCCATGCCAAAAGGAGGCCCGCCATACCGAAGGTCTCCTATAATAGAATGTCCGATGAATTGCATATGCACTCTGATCTGATGCGTACGGCCTGTTTCCGTGATTATTCTGAGAAACGTAAACTTCTTGAACCTTCTTAAGGTATGATAAATCGACCGGGCTTCTTTTCCTCTCTCGGCGTCCACGCACATCTTTCTTCTATCGCCCTCATGTCTGGCCAAAGGCTGATCCACTAAACAATTATCTAACTCAATACGTCCTTTTACAATAGTGATGTATTCCTTTTTTACCGTCCTGTCCCGGAACTGTTTTGACAGAGACCTTAGGGCCTTGTCATTTTTGGCAACGATAATTACTCCGCTCGTATCCTTGTCCAGTCTATGTACGATTCCCGGCTTAAGCTCATCATCTGAGTGAGGGAGGGTCCCGCAGTGGAATAAAAGAGCGTTGACCATGGTACCATCCTTGTTCCCGGCACCGGGGTGGACAACGAGTCCGACGGGCTTATTTATAACAATGATAGCTTCATCTTCATACAAAATATCTAAAGGAATATTTTCAGGCTCCGCGGACTGCTCTCTTTCCTCCTGGACCAGATCAACGGAGACAGTGTCGCCCTCTACTACATGATAACTCGGTTTAACATCATTATCGTTAACCTTGGCTAATCCGTTATCAAGCAGATATTTTACATAGGTTCGGGAATAGTCCTCCCCCAACCTGAGCGCTATACACTTATCGATCCGCAGTTTTTTTTCATCAGCTCCTATGTTGAAGTTCATTTGTTCAGGCACTGTCATCCCCTTTTACAGCTATTCTTTTCAGGATATAGTACAAACCTATCCCGGATAAAGTCATAAGCATACCCAGTAACTGTGTGAGATTTACGCCTGCAAAGGACACCAACTCATCCCCTCGCAGAAAATCGAATATTACCCTGTACGCCCCAAAGATTATCAAGTACATGGAAAAGGTATAGCCATCAAATCTTTTATGCTTCCTTAGAAAAAGTAAAACGAGAAATATAACCACAAGCGCAAGGCTGAATATAAGCTGTGCCGGGATACGCTTTACGGTGTCCCCGGGGAAAATAACACCAAATCGGCTGTCGGTTACCACACCATAACAACATCCGTTAAGAAAGCATCCAACACGGCCTATCGCCTGTCCCAAAGCTATGTATGGCGCCGCAATATCCAGCGCTTTCCACACAGGTATTTTTTTTATTTTGCAGGCTATGCTCGCCGCTGCAACACCGACCACGAGAGCGCCTTGAATAGCAAGGCCACCCTCATTAACCATAACGATCCTCAAAATGTTCCAGGAGTATTCCTGCCAGTTCAAAGCTACAAAAAGAAGTCTCCCGCCTACAAGCCCGCCAAACAGTGCTGCCAGAAGACAGTCAAAATAATCATCCCCTTTGATCCCGAACTTCTTAGCATCCCTCACCATAAAGATCGAACAGAACATAAAAGCAAAAGCAATCATTAAGCCGTAAGAATATATTGTAACCGGACCTATCTCTGCTATTATTCTATGCATTAAAGTTCCTTTTTCTTAGGCAGTATCAACGTTATAAAAAGCATTACGGCGCCTATGGTTATAAAACTGTCTGCCACATTAAAAACCGGCCATACCCTGAAATCAAAAAAATCCACGACATAACTGAACCTGAGCCTATCTGTCAAATTACCCAGAGCGCCCCCTGCGATAAAACATAATGACAGCACTTCAAGAACGGGCAGGTCCTTCGTCCTGAAAAACAGGAAATACCCGATAAAAACTATTGAAACAGCGGTTATCGCAACAAAGAAGAGTGGCATACCTTTCATTATCCCGAAAGCCGCTCCGGTATTGAACACAAGTGTAAGATGAAAGATATTATCTATAACGGGAATGCTTTCTCCCGGAGAGAGCATCGTTAGCGCCAGATACTTTGTCGCCTGATCCAGCGAATAGATCCCACAAACAATAAAACAGAATAGAACTATTTTCACCATTAAGCCTTGTTTAATCCCTGGACAGCGCCGGCACATCTGGCACATAGTTCAGGTTCATCTGCGCACTTGCCTACACTCTCACTATAGTTCCAGCATCTGGGACATTTTTCCCCTTTTGCACTATCAATTTTAATTTTCAGCGTCGTGTCAGAAACATCTTCCATATCGCCGGATGCTTCCGGGGCAACACTAGCCTGGGACACCTTGAAGATCGAAGCCAACAGTCTCTCATTGTCCTTCAGGAATTTCTGGACAGCGTCATCACTGCTTGCAATGGTAACCATGGCCTCAAGAGAGCTCCCGATCATCCCCTTTTCACGCTTTAGCTCAAGGATCTTAAGAACAAGGTCCCTTAT
>CAYWDJ010000030.1:0-6084 GCA_964457005.1 uncultured Planctomycetia bacterium | reverse complement strand
CGATCATCCCCTTTTCACGCTTTAGCTCAAGGATCTTAAGAACAAGGTCCCTTATTTTTAGAAGTTCTTTCCATTTCGTATCAAGATCCTTATCCTCCCAATCCGACATGCTTCCGGTTTCCGGCCAATCCGACAAATGTACGCTGTCTTCTTTTCCTTCAAACGCCGGGACATGTGTCCACACTTCCTCTGCCGTAAAACATATTATCGGCGCCATCAGCTTGATAAGGGTCTTAAGGAGATTGAACATAACGGTCTGCCCCGCTCTTCGAGCCTCAGAAGCAGGCGCCTCCACATAAAGCACGTCTTTCATAATATCAAGATAAACAGAACTCACTTCGTAGACGCAGAAGTTGTAAATGGTCCTGTATACCTTGTAGAATTCCCATTTTCCATAGTATTCATTCACTTCCTCCACAAGGGAACACAGTCTGGAAAGCATCCACTTATCTATCTCTTGAAGGCTATCTTGCCCTACCATATCCTTTTCCGGATCAAAGTCGTACAAGTTACTCAGAAGGAACCGCGAAGTATTTCTAATCTTTCTATACCCGTCGGCAAGCCTCTCCAGAATCTCATCCGACAGTTTAATGTCTCCATCATAATCACTTGAAGCCACCCATAGTCTCAGGATATCAGCGCCGTACGTTTTCATAACATCTTCCGGGCTGATAACATTACCGATCGATTTCGACATCTTTTTACCTTCACCATCAACAACAAAACCGTGGGTAAGTACATTTTTATAAGGAGGCACGTCCTTGATCCCCATTGATGTTATGAGTGCGGCCTGGAACCATCCCCTGTGCTGGTCTGAACCCTCAAGGTAAAGATCCGCCGGTGAATGCAGGTCACTTCTGGCATCAAGAACAGATTTGTGGCTGACTCCGGAGTCAAACCATACATCAAGGATATCCGCCTCTTTCTTAAATTCTTTACTGCCGCATTTTTTGCAAACTGAGCCTTCCGGCAAAAATTCACTTATGGGTTTTTCAAACCATACATCCGCTCCGCCCCCGCGTGTAAGCTCAGCAACTTTCTTTATAACCTTACTCTCGGTAAAAGCCTCTCCGCATTCGGTACACTGAAAAGCAGGTATCGGAACACCCCAGTACCTCTGACGAGACAAGCACCAGTCAGGGCGCATCTTGACCATCGCCCCGATACGGTCTTTACTCGCTGCCGGTATCCACTTCACATCACCTTCTATGGCATCCATAAGCTTGTCCCTGAGACCCAGATGATCAATGCTCATAAACCACTGATCGGTCGCCCTGAAGATGATAGCTTGTTTACATCTCCAGCAATGCGGATATGAATGCTGTATGTCTTCTGTAAAAACAAGGCTGCCGTCAGCTTGCATCTTTGCGATAATATCTTTATTCGCATCTATGACTCCTTTACCGGCAAACTCACCTGCCTCTTCCATGAACTTGCCCTTATTATCAACCGGCATTATTACGGGAAGCCCATTTTTCTTGCCGGTCATATAGTCGTCTTGGCCATGCCCCGGGGCAGTGTGCACACACCCCGTACCCTCTTCCATAGTCACATAATCAGCAAGGACTATCTTCGATGCCCTGTCAATGAAAGGATGTCTGGCCGAATCTATTTTGTCGGCAAGATCTGCCCCCTTCATCTCAGCAACGGTTTTAATATCCTCTTTGCCAAGTTTTGACATCAAAGCCCCTACAAGATCACTTGCCAGTATCCAGTTTTCATCTCCGACATCAACCACCGAATATTTAAAATCCGGATGTACCGCTATAGCAACATTGGCAAGAAGCGTCCATGGAGTAGTTGTCCAGATAACAAAATATGTGTCTTTCCCCTCAATGGCCGTTTCAGACTTGAACTTCACAAAGATCGAAGGTGACGTCTTGTCTTCATATTCGACTTCTGCCTCAGCAAGCGCTGTTTCACATTTTGCGCACCAGTTGACAGGCTTAAGATCTTTATAAATATATCCCTTCTCATGAAGGTCTGCCAGCGACTCCAGAATATCGGCCTCATACCCTTTTGTAAGTGTCAGATACGGGTTGTCCCAATCACCAAATATACCGAGTCTCTTAAATTCTTTTGCCTGTATCTTTACAAATTTCATAGCATACTTGTATGCCTTCTTACGGAACGTAACCTGGTCTATTTCATGTTTCTCAATATTTAGTTCCTTAAAAAGCTGATGCTCTACAGGAAGCCCGTGACAATCCCATCCCGGCACATAAGGAGCATAATTACCATTCATAGCAAAATACTTAACACAAATGTCTTTGAGTATTTTGTTCAGTACGTGCCCCATATGAATATGCCCATTAGCATACGGAGGGCCGTCATGAAGGATAAACGACTTCCCGGAACCTTCCCTTTTTTTGAGTACTTCCTGGTATATATCTCTCTTCTCCCACCCCTTAAGAGTCTCCGGCTCTCTCTGCTGCAGATTGGCCTTCATAGAAAAAGATGTCTTCGGTAAATTAAGAGTAGCTTTGTATCCTTTTTTTTCTGTATTCTGTCCCATATCCCTCTTCCGGTTTTTTAAGCTATAAGCTGTAAGCTGTAGGTTTTACGAGCTATTAAATAAATCCGTCTATAATCGGTTTTAGTTTTTCCAGAGTTTCAGCCGGAACGGCCTCTTTTTTGGTTATTATCGCCACCTTAAGGGCATCTTTACACTGGCACTTTTTTTCTTTCCCCAGCGCCTTCAAAGTGTTCTTAAGCATCAGCTTGGCGTTATCTACATTCTTGCTAAGGTATTCCAGTATCAATTCAACGGAAACACTGTCAACATCACTTGTTTCATGCCAGCAGTCATAATCTGTTACCATTGCGATGGTCATGTAACATATGCCGGCCTCTCTTGCGAGTCGCGCTTCCTGAATATTTGTCATCCCGATAACATCCGCACCCCAGCTTTTATAAAGAAAAGATTCGGCCTTTGTACTAAAAGCCGGTCCCTCCATGTTCACATATGTCCCGCCGTCGTGTATTTTTATATCCAGGTCTTTGTTTGCGTTGTATATAGTCTCTTTCAGCTCAGGACAAACGGGCTCGGCGAAAGAAACATGCGCGACGATGCCGTCACCAAAAAACGTTGTGGCCCTTCCCTGGTTCGTCCTGTCGATGAACTGGTCGACAAGCACCATATCCAACGGAGCTTTTTCTGCCTTCAAACTTCCCACGGCAGAGACAGATATTATTCTGTCGACACCAAGAACCTTAAATGCGTATATATTGGCCCTAAAGTTTATCTCTGTAGGCAGAAGACTATGCGATTTGTGATGGCGCGGAAGAAAAACAACGTCCCGCCCCTCAAGCTTGCCTATAATAAATTCATCCGACGGCTCACCAAAAGGCGTGTCTACTTTTTTTGTCTCGACTATTTCAAGATCCTCTATCTGGTACAAAGCGCTTCCGCCGATAATTCCTATCTTGCTCATACTCCTGTAACCTCCACTATTTTTTTTCTACTTGTCTCCCCTAAAACTATACTTACGCTGCTTTTACTTACACCGTATTTCTTGGAAATGAGATCTATCACAGCTTTATTGGCTTTTCCTTTGTCCGGAGCAGCCTTAACATATACTTTTAGCACACCATCCTGCTCAACTATCTCTGCCCTGGATGACTTGGGAATGACTTTAATCTCTATCCGCATTAATATATGGCCCTCATTACGCTTACTATCAACCACAGTATCGTCTGATTAACTATCTTCAAAACGAAGAAAGCGAGTATCGGCGAAAAATCCATACCTCCGAACTTAAGAGGCAAAGCCCTGAACGGAGCCAGGAGAGGTTCTGTTATGCTGTATACGATCTGCACTATCTGGTTATACGGGTCCGCGTCCACCCATGAAATTACTATTCTGATCACTATGGCCATGTAGAGGATAAAGAATATCGTATTAACAAGCCAGATGAGAGCTTCAAAAATAAACATATTATTCCCCCCCCGAGAGTTCTTTTGATCTATTCCCGGCTTTCTTTATCGCTTCTTCAACTATCCCATCAAAGTTTCTTTCACTAAAAACACTCAGGGCAGCTTCCGTAGTGCCGCCTTTGGAAGCCACTTTTTTTATCAGGTCCTCAGGTGAATCTGAGCTCTCTTTCAGGAGGTGAGCAGCTCCATAGATAGTCTGAACAACAAGCTTCGCAACCTTTTTACGGTTCAGGCCAAGATTTTCACCCGCCTTTATCATTGATTCCGCCAGATGAAAAACATATGCAGGCCCGCTTCCCGAAACGGCTGTAACAGCGTCCATCTCAGACTCTTCTACTTCGACAACGGAACCAAGCCCTAAAAAAATAGCCTCAACAACGGTCTTGTCAGACACCTGGTCATTACACGCAATACACGTCATGCTTTCGCCTATAAAAGCCGCCATATTCGGCATTGCTCTTACTATACCCATTTCTGACCGCAATTTTGAAGCTATTGTATCGATAGTTATTCCAGCCATAACCGAAATTATGGTTTTTTCTGTTACATCCGCGGCAATTGCAGTGAACAGATCATCAAAATTCTGAGGTTTTACAGCTATGACCAGATAATCTGACCCTCTTAGCATCTGGGTAAGATCACCCTGACTGCATCCCGTTTCAACTGCAAGTGCTGCTTCTTTTTCAGCATCTTTGTCATATAGATATACCGAGTCGTGAGGGATAATGCCATTTTTCACTATTCCCCTGGCAATAGCGGCTCCCATATTTCCACAGCCTATTATACCAATAGATATATTAGTCATACTTTTATGGCCCCTTTTTAATTTGAAATTAAAAATACAAATTTAAAATTAATAATTGTTTTTCCCAACGTGTGGTCAGAAATTCACTTAAAGCAAAAAGCCCCTAATCTTGAATTTCACATTTCAATTATAGATTTTTACTTTTTAATTATACTATTATATGAATGGTCAAATTAACACAAATCCGGGGGTATGTCAATGGATAGGAATAGTTTAAGCGTTGGACTCGAAATAATCGGTCAGATCGTTTAGGAGGTGTAATCAAATTTTAAAATGCGGAGTATATTAGAAGTATTTATCGAGGAAAACAAGTATGGAATTGACAATTCTCTTAAAAAGGCTGCCTGAGTGCTTTTTCTTCTGATTATCCTCCCTCAGATAGTCCAGCATGCCTAAAGTAGATATATATGCCGCTCTCTCAGGAGGGAGCTCTTCCAGGGGCTGGGCGCTACAAATACCACAGCTTATGGTTTTATGAAGGATCTCCTCCATATAGACAATAAGACCTTCGTAGTCAACCGCCTCCCCCACTACAACCGCCTTATTTATCCTGTCCCACCCGGCAACAGAACTGATCTTTTCTATATGCGGCCCGGCATCCGCAAGACGTATGGTATTATCTTCATCAAGGGTAAAATCATCCATTCCAAATGGAAGAGACTTATAATTTTCCAGAGCCCCCCTTCTAAAAATCAGAACGTCCGTATGCTTTTTATTTATATTCACTAAAGCCGCTCCGGATATCTTATCCTCAGGAGTCAATGTACGGCATGACGCAGCCAGATCCGAAAAAATAAATCCGTGAACATGAAGCCCGGCTTGCGATATACATTTCTCCAGGTTTTTCAAAGAAGATGAATTGATCGTAAGAAGATTAATATCAACCCCGAGTTTGACTCCCTCAAGGTTAACGGGATTTTTTATGCCTGTTTCTCCATCTATCGAAAACTCCTTTATCATGATATGGATAGACTCTCTATCCAAAGGGATCTTCACTGAAGCACCTATTTCAGTACATTTTTTGACGTCCCTTTCCGTTATCTCCCGGCCGTACCTCGACAACAAGACAACGCCCGTTGAATTAACCAGCGCTACAGAAGAAGAGCTTATCCCGGAATATACCTCATGGATCTGCTTGCCGGTCTTCTTTTTAAGAGAGTTCATCGCTTCCATTATTGAATTGGTCGCTTTCTGGGGATCAGTGATCCTGCCATTCTCAAGCCCCTCGGCGTTGACTGTGGAAAACCCCTCGATGGTATACTCACCGTTCTTTCGCCATCGCGCGCATATAGCTGATATATCTTTAGGACTGGAATCAATAACGGCAAATTATTTATTCATTT
>CAYWDJ010000029.1:0-14694 GCA_964457005.1 uncultured Planctomycetia bacterium | reverse complement strand
AATTCGGACTCATCCACCACCCTTATTACAGGAGCACCATTCTGCAGACCAAAAACAAGCACCCCTCCCGTTGCAAGGTCAAACGCCATAAACCCTTCTTCCCCGCGCGCCACCATTCGTTTCACAGCAAGAACTCCCAAATCGAAAAGCTCTTTTCTTCTTTCTGAATCGGCCACCACCCCAAGTTGGTTAAGGAGACTTGCCACCTGTATAAGAGAAAGCGATGTATCTAAGGCCTTTTCAACCGGGCCCATGCTTTTACCGGAGAGAATGCTGAAGTACGGAGATTCATAATCTTTTGGCATTTTAAAATTCGGTATTATTGATACATATGAAATATCATTCTCCTTGAAAAGCTCGCACAAATTCTCCGTATGGAACCCTCCGGTCATCAGAATCGCCCCCTGGACTCCCGTACCGGCAACGTTCTCGAACTTCATATTCTCAAGGAACGCGTCATCACGCTGGAACGAGTATTCATAGAACTTGAATATCCTGTCCCTGTATCCATCCACCTCTTTTATCCCAGAATCGAGCTTAACCCTTAAGCTATATTGAGGAGCCTCTTTTTCGATAAAAGAGAAATAATTACCCATTCCAAAGGCTTTTCTATTTTCTTTGTAGTATCTATAGTCCTCCTTTGTAAACTCAATGTTGAAGATGTTCTTCGTAAGAACAAGGTTCTTGGAAAGCACATCCAGCTCTCTCTGCGTACCATTCTCGAACATTATGTTCTTTATATCGCTCTCAAGGCGGGTCATCTCCCTCATCACTTCCATCTTGTCTACAGCCTTATAGATAGCTATATACACTATATATTTCTGGAACTCGGGATATTCGTCCATCTCTACGTTACACTCCCGGGCCTTCCTTATAAGATAATCGTAATAAACATGTTTGGGCAGGATCTTGTTCTGGAACTGCAAGGTCTTTGAGACCAGCGCGCTCATCTCCCGATTCGAAAGCACTTTCTCCAGACGATCAATAATTATGTCCCTTTGGGTATTTGCTTTCTTGAAATCGATCTTCCCTTCTTCCTCTATCGTCTGGTTAAGAAGGAAGATGTTAGGATAACCCTTTATACTTATACTATTGAGCCTGGCTTGACCTATAAGAAAGACCAGGTAATCCTTAAACTCAAGTTTCCCTGCCTTATAGCTCGAGTATTCCGCGTCCATCTCAAGCAGCTGGTTATTGAATATGCTGGCCTTTAGACTGCTTAGCACATGATCAAGCTCATCCAAGTACTTAACAGCTGTGCCTTTATATTCGAGAGAGTCCCTGTACACATTAAGATTCTTCATATATAGACCTGTGTTCTCTACTCCCCACAGATCGGCTTTTTGCGGATTGTTTATCGCGAAGAGCTCGGCGCCGTTAACCTCTCCCCATTCGGTAAAATAATCGGCTACTGTTAAACGGACCTTCCTGTTGTAAATAGAGGTGAAGATTCCCAGATCGTACGCTCCCACACCACCCTCAAGGTTGATGGACTTCATTTTATATTCATCGCTAAGATACCCCATTATTTTGGAAACTATTTTCTGTGCGGCAAAGTTACAGTGAGCATCCTGTATATGGACAACTATTTTATTGGAAGAACCTTGATAGAAATACTTCACTGTACCCAGATGATCAGGCAGGCTAAAGGTGTCCACTGTAAGTCTGGTAACCTTCTCCGGCATCACGTACCCGGAGCCGGCGGAAAACGTAGGAACAGCATTAGCCTGTCCGGCAAACGTACTTATCAGGAACAGGGCAGCCGTAAGAATGCGGAGCCCCTTGGAGAACGTCCCTTCATAAAATTTTGCCATGTTCATCCCCATAACACACCTTCCGGATTTATACTACAGAGACCGAAGAACCTCAGACTCGGATCTCATATAATCCCTTATCTCTTCATAATCAATTTTCTTCATCTCCATCAGAATATCTCCATTAACAAGAGCGTCTAAAAGCTCTTTCGGAGTCTTGGCGGCATTTTCTATGGAAACATTTGCTATCTCACCAAACATTTTTTTAAGCTTCGACTCTATCTGTCGGGCCTTAAGCTCGTCCTTCATGGCATGAGCTCTGTCACGCTCCATCAGGCCGGCGCCAAAGACAGACAGAAAAACCGTCGAGAACCTTTCATTCATATTATCCGAAACAAAGTTCCCCGGGATTACACCCACAAGGGTATTTCCGTACTCCCCCTCCCCCCTGGAAAAAGCTTCTTCCATAAGGTCCATGCCAGTTTTATCGTCCACAATTTTAGCCCCCCTAAAATCTTCTCCGACAAAAGCCAAAACCCTTGAATTTTTTGCCGAAGATAGCTTCTTTGCCGACTCTATCGCCTCAGAAAGATTGCTTCTCGTAAAGAAAATAACAGTCAAGTTGTTCCCGAATTTTTTCTCCATAGTCCTGCGTATATCTCGCTTTTCTTTGTTCATAGGATTACTCAAATTCACCATCTGTTCCTCGGAGATCTCGACAAGCTGGACATTAGCCTGCTCACCCTGTAAAGCCAGATCCATGAGCTCCCGGCTTGATTTTGTTGCCTGCTTCACTTCGGCAGCACTGTCAATGAAATCTCTGAGAACATCACCCAGAGGATTCTCCCCACGCCGGTCGAAAACAAGTACCGTTGTAATAAAAATGATCTCAGGATGAATTAAATCGGTTTTTTCCAGGGCTTCATGCAATATATATTCAGCAAGCAGGAATTTTTTGCCGTCGGGATCCTGAGACTGCAGAAAAGACATAACATTTTCCGCCAGAGCGTTCCTTTCCCCTAGAACATACTCAACTTCGCCGCCTTCGTTCACATCAACATGCGCCGTGAACCATTTATCAAAATTTGATGCCGGATCAGTAAGCGCGGACCACACTATCCCCATCTGCCTTTCCAGCTCAGCATCTATTTCCTGGTCATTATCGAGTTTTTGTCCCAGCATTGTCCTGAGCCTGTCGCTTATATCTTTCTGATAAAAATAGAACATCTCCTGCGCGCTATTAAATGCCGCGCTGTATTTCTCTGCAAGTTGTTTTTTCTTAGCTTCATCTTTTATTTCGTTCTTTGAAATTATTTCAGCTACTTCATCCGGGGCAAGGTTCTTGGAAGATATCGTATTCAATAGCTGTATTGCCTCGGGATTATCCTTAAGCGGCGCCTTTATCTTGGAATACTGACGGGCCACTAAAGTTGCCCTGAGATCTGACATGCTGCTATTGGGAATACCATTAATATTAGGATCTTGGGAGACAACTCCATCTATTTCCTGCCGTAGCCATACCTGTTCTCCTTCTATCCTGAGGATCTCCCATAAGTTTTTTTCCACATCAAGCAGTAGATATCCTTCCCCAATAGTGAAATTATCAATTCCGGCCTGAATGGCTGCAATGCCTTCGCTGTCGGGAGTGACATCATACATATCCTGTCTATCAATTTTAGATTCCCGCTTCACAAGCTCTTTCTGACGGCTTATAGTGGTTAAAACATCCCGCCTGACACTGCCTCTTTCTTTTAGAGCCAATATCTGAGATTTTATACTGCTTCTTATCTGTTCCCGTAAATTCCCGTCCAGATGATGAGCAAATTCTCTTCCGGCTCCGGTAAAATACAATTGCTCGGCCTGGACCCTCTCCCGGGCTCCTGTAAACATGTCCATTACCTCTTCTACAGTACTGACCACTTCATAAGGCTCCGCCTGTCCAACTCCGTAATAAACAAACCTTATACTCCACTGCAAATTCCCAGAATCATCAACAATAGGTTGTTCATAATTCTTGAATTGCCACGCGCTTCCTCCCGAATCGAAGAGAACATCTCCCGGCCTTATTCTAAATTCACCATTATTAAAACCATCATCTATCCTGGCTTTGATGTCGGCGTAAACATGTCCTGAATCCTCAAAGGTCTCATACGTAACTTCCTCTCCGACATACCAATCCTTCATCTTTGAAGGCAATCTCAAATATGCCTCCAGAGCATCATGAGCGTCTTTATACCCTTCAGGATTTTCATAATATTCCCCATCAGGCGTTGTATCCGAGCTTGTGAACATATTGTAAAGGAACTGCATGAACGGATCGTCCGTGAACATCCCTATACTTTCTATCTGAGATTCTCTGGCCTGGGCCCATTTTGCGAATTCATTAGTTTCAGGATCCAGATCAATACCATTTTCCCTGGCCTCAAGCCATTCTTTCACATGACCGGAATCTATAGTATCTGGCATCAATCCTCCCAGTAAAGCCCCAAAATGCTGTACAAAGACAGACTCTGCCATGCCGAATAGATCTGACCTCTTGCTGAACAAATACGTTGCTATCACCTGGGTGGGCGAGAACTCAGGAGTCCCTACATAAGTTTCCAGCTTTACTTCTTCAGCTCCAGCTTCAAGTCTAATTACCATACCAAGATCCGCCAAAGTGACACTCCCTTCCTGAATCATAAAGTTAGGCAGCTTAACATCATTATGAATATCCCCCCTGTCATGCATTTCCGCCAATCCGGTAAGCCCTCCTATTATAAGATTCTCAGTGGTGACCTTACCAATGTTATCCATAACATCTTCCCCTGCCCACTCCTGCACCATATAATATTTTTCAAGACCTGAATTTTCGCCGTTAGCATCCAGGACCGTTATCTTTCCTATGTCCAACGCCTTCACGACACCATGCATACCAAGCGCCCCTCTCTTATATTCCTGAAAAAAGGTCTGCAGAACTTTAGGGTCACTTGCATCAAGCAAAAATTTCACAGCTACCTTAGTCGTTACAGGACGAATATCTCCCTGCTCCGTTTTAACGTATTCTGTCTTAGTCCCCCTGTAAACCTCGCCCATACCACCTTCTCCGACCTTTTCTTCCAAGACTATCAGTCCGGACACCTCAAGATCTTTACTGCCTTGCTGATATATAACTCTCCTGTTTGCTTCCAAAAGCTTCCCTGAAATATCATGCACTTTCAATAGTGCTCCCTTTTCATCTGTCAGAGTAGATATCTGTTCAACATCCTGAGGGATAATAGCTTCCAGTTCCTGAAGTTCTTTCATCATTTTACCGTAAGTCTTACTGCCTGCGAATGGGCTCTCCTCAAGACTGACCTTATCAAAGAACGCTTCCTGCACATCCATGCGACTGGCAACTTCCTTGCTCCCAAAAAGCCGATTCCTGATCAATTCCTTAAGCCCCGCGGCAACATCTCTTTCGTACTTCCACCTGTCAACCTCGGCAACTCGCCATACAGGGTCCACGTTAGCGCTTCCGGCAATATCTCCGGCTTCCCCGCTTGTAACATCACTGTCCAGTTGGCCGGTAAACCGTCTTTCCATAGTTTCGGAAAATGCATGATCATAACCGTGTCCAGCAAATGCCTCATGTATCAGAAGAGCCGCTATGACCTTCGCGGCACGATCTCCATTTATGCTTCCGTCTTCCAGGGTAACACCGTTAGCGGCCAGCACTGCGTCTAGGCTCACATGTATCCCCATGCCTCCGGCATGGGCCATGAACCCTTCAACCCCTGTTAATAAATCTATAGGAGCAGTCCTCAGTCCGGCTGCCACAATAGCCAGGTTCCTGGCGGCATCCGCCTCTCCGGCCTCTTTAAGGCTGTACGCCTGCTCTTCCAGATACTCAACGGCAAGCTCCCTGGAATTCTTTCCATCAGAGGCAAACTGATCGGCCATCTCCTCGAAAGTGAACGCTCTTTTAGCCTTACCCGATATGGTATCTTCCCACGCCGCCTGTATCTCAGGGTCTATCAGGGACTCGTTCTTGAGCATATTAACGAGGGTCTCCCGGGTAATCCCTACAGCATCAGCTTTCCGGTAAGCCTCTGAGACATCTTCATACCTTGGTGCCCCTATCACCTTTCCATCTGCATCGACAATGTCGACCTTTATCCCCCTCGCGGCCAAAACCCTGAGGGCAACGGCTGCCGCAAAAGAGTCTATCCCCAGCTCTCCCCAAACGGCTTTACCTAGAACTGAGTTAAGCATACTCGCGACCTGTATCATAGATGTCTTCGCAAGAACTGTGGCTATCATCTTTTGCACATCTGTGGTCTGGCCCGCGAGAATATCGAAGTATGGGTTTTTATAATCCTTTCCCGATTTGAAGTTTGGAAGTATTGAGACATACGAAATGTTCTTTTCTTCCATCATCTGACAAAAGTTCTCGGTATGGAATCCACCCATCAAAACTATTGCTATCTCTTTCCCGTCGGATGTACGAGTATATTTCATGTTGCGCATGAAGGCTTCATCCCTCAGAAAAGAATATTCGAAAAATCCGCCAATATTGTCCAGGTATGTGTCGAGATCTGTAATGTTCTTGCTTAGTTTTGCCTCTACTTTGTATTTTGGAGCATATTCTTCGAAAAAGTACCGGTATTTGTTAACGGCGAAAGAATCTTTGTTGAACAGATAATACTTGTAATCCTTTTTGGTGAGAGACACCTCAAAAATATTTTTTGTGAGTGTCAGGTTTTTATCAAGGACATCAAGTTCCCTCTGGCCGGCATCAGTAAAAAGAGGTTCTTTTATCTCCTTTTCCAAATCATCCAGCTCATCAATCACCTTGAACCTGTTAATCCCCTCGTAAGTCGTCACATAGATTATATAGTCGGATAACTCGGTAAATTCGTGACTGTCAAGACCAAGAACCCGGGCCTTGTACAGCAGATAGTCATAAAAACTTTTTCTTGATATGCGCTTCGTTTTAAATGCGAGGGTCTTGGACATGAGCTCTCGCGTTTCCTGCTTTGACAAACGTTTTTTAAGCTCGTCCACCAAGAGGTCTCTTTCTTTGTTCGCCTTTTTGAAGTCGATATCCGCTTCCATGTCGATGGTCCGCTTAAGCTTAAACACGTTTTCAAATTGCTTAATGCTAATACCGGCGGATTTTGCTACCCTCACTATGAACGACAGGTATTCCTTGAACTCGGTATCTCCTGCCTTGTATGACGTATAGGCGTTGTGCAATTCAAAAAGGTCACGAGAGAACATATGGCGCTTCAGGTTGGATACAACATGCTGTATCTCTCCGAGATACTTATTCACGTCTTCCTTGTACAAAAGTGAGTCCCTGTAAATCTTCAGATTTGCCAGATAAAGATCCTTATCTTCTATACCCCAGAGCTTTACCCTGCCCGGATTATTTACGGCGAAAAATTCGGCTCCATTGATCTCTCCTGTCTTTACAAAGTGCAAGGCAACTTCTCTTCGAATCGCATCGCCAGTAATTGAAGTAAATATATCCAGGTCGTACCCCCCGACACCACCCTCAAGATTAACAACACTTATTCCATATTCCTCTGTGAGATAATCGATCGTGTCGGCTATCTTTACCTGAGCATATTTGTTACAGTGAGCGTCCTGGATATGAATTACAAACTTATCACCCGCACCCTGGTTCTTGAGCTTGATCTCTCCCAGATGGGCCGGTAAGGAAAAATTATCCATTTTAAGCGGAGCGAATACGGTTGGAACGGGCGCTGACATATCGTATGGCATAGGGGCCACGTCAACGACTGCGGAAGCATCTGAAAGAACAAAGGACACAAAAAAAACAAATGAAAACAGCAAGGCTGCTGCCTTCTTTGCCTTCCTCATGTATGTCCCTCCAGTCCTAAACATCTTCAACCCCCGTGCTAAATAAAAACTAAGTAAAACACTTTAATAAGTATAAACACAACAATCTCTTTAACTATGTCAATAGCATCCAGTATATTTACCCAATATAAAGTTTACATGCCTATTCTACCTTTTACAAATCATAACAAATAACTTTTTTATATCCTAACTAAAGTAGCGCCAATTGGTATTTCCGCAGGGTTTTATCCAAAATTTTGGCATTTGGAAGGACCTTCTCGAGTTCGCTCCAGAAGGCATTTTTATGGTTTTTTACTCTTGTGTGAACAAGTTCATGAAGAATAACATAATTTACAAGCTCTTCAGGAAGTTTGATGAGCTTAATATTGAGACTAATATTGTTTTTATGGGAACAGCTTCCCCATCGCGTACGCTGACTCCGAATCTGGACTTTTTCATACTCATATCCATACTCTAAAGCCAGCCGTGACAACTTGGACTTAAGATTTCTTTTTGCAGCCCCGGAAGACATTTCTCTATCTCGAAGCAAAAGCCTCGAATGCTCCTCTTTAGCCTTCTTCATTTTTCCGATGAAACGATACACCCAGGAAAGGTTTTTTTCAAGCACAGATCTTGCCTCTTTATAAGAAACCCAATACGGAACAGCCACTCTAAGCCGGCTGCCTTCTTCAAGCGTCAGGCTGAGTTTTCTAGCCCTGCGGCTTCTTACGAACATGGCCTCACCCACACCATCTATAGTTATAATTTTGCTCACTAGATATTTCTCCTGCAAGGAATACAAAATGACATGGGATGCTTTCGTACTGGGAGAATCCGCACCGCACTCGCCGCCTAGGCACGTCCAGAAGGAACCTCGAGTCAAAGACGAGAGACACCGGGCGGAGGGGCCCAGGTAGAAAGTATCCCCTGTCACCTATTTTATTTCTTTCATTGTACAATATTTTGGAGAATATGCAAGATTATGCGGAAATCATTACATCTAACTGGATATCGTAAAAATCCTTGATGTCTTGCAGATCAAACGGTCCGGACTCAAGAAGAATACGATGGAAACGTTTATCAGCCTTCAACCCCTTGGTAACGGCAAAATTAAGGATCGGCATTAGATCAACAAATCCGTCATGAGGGAAATCTTTAGCCAGCGCCAATTCAACAAAAAACGCGCTTCTGCCGCCATTGTCATCCTTTCGCCTGAACGCCTTGAATTCATTTGCCCCAAGCACCTTTCAGTGACCGACAAATGAAATATTCGACATCGGAAGGCTAAAACCATCAACCTTACCCTCAGCCTCGATCTTATTCCTCCTCTCCTGCATCGCCGCAGCAAGATCAGTACCATTAGCAATAACCACTTCTACATTACTGAATTTTTCATCATTCTTAAGCCTGTTAAGCTCGGACAGAATTCCCTGCAGAAACGGCTTTTGCATCTCAGGGATCCAGCTGATATCGATACCCAAAAGCAATTTCTGTTTTCTCTTTTTGGCCGCAAGGGCTTTAGCCTGTAAAACTTTCATAAAAACATCAGCACGCCTCCGGCTGAAATCTTCATTCATATTATCCTTATTGGCCACCATCCTGGCTATCTCGTTATATGAAACATCCACCTTTTCATACAGCCTGAACCTCTTCACCTCCGGCTGCTTTTTCACCCCATCTTTCTTGCCCCAGTTCGCTTGCTCCTCCGGAGCATCCAAGTCTTCGAACACCACATCCTGAAGATGCTGATTATTCTCAACCACAATATCGGCTTTTGCTTTTTGCGGCAACATATCGTCTTCCTTCTTGCGGAGTCCTGCAAACTTCTCGCGTGCGCCCTCTGCATCAAGGTCGGCATACCTTAGCCCTTTTTTCCTTCGCTCAAGAAAATACCTTGTCCTTATTATCATCGATGCATCAACAAACGCCCGGACATCGGCAAGGTCACTAACATCGTCATCCATAAGCGCCTGCTCAAATTCCATTATCAAAGTATCTCCACTCTTTACAGGCATACGTTCCAGAATGTCTCCGGTAGCATAATCTATATAGACCTCACTGTTCGGGTTAATAAGATATCTACCCAACGGAGAATTAAGCTTCTTCTTGAAATTTTTTAATATTCTGCGCTGCTGCAAGCTATCTTTCGCCCAGACCCTTTCAATCCCCTTTATGAGTTCTTTTATTTTCCCGGCCGGGAAAAAGTCTTTTATCGGCCTTTCCCTGAGATCATTTGCGTAAAGCAACCTGTATCCATCCTCAGTAACGGGGAGCTCCTTGTCCTGATAAAGAAAAAACTCCTTGTCTGACACCTTCATCCTCATCCTGAATGTTGTCATATAGAACGGAACAAAGATAGGAAGCCCTTCGGAGGCCCTCTTCACCATAGTCTTCCATTTGTCAAGCTCGTACGCATTATACGGATAGACTTCTTTCACCCTTTTCACCCTTCTCCTATCCGAGAGAAGCCAGCTATCACCGTTTATTACATAAACGTCATCATCTATTTTACCCCTCAGAAACCTGGCCACCATCCTGGCTATGACCCCCTTACCCGCGGCAAAATATCCGCCTATAAGTATGATCGACGGAATACTTTTCCTCGAGACCATATCCCGCCATGCTTTTTTAAGTTTTTTATATATCTTTGCCGGAGCACGGGCAAAGTCCGATCTTCTTCGCAGAACGTCTACATCCCTTCCGGAGAAAGCAAATGCCGCGTTTACTATACCCATAACCACAAAGAAGGTATGACCGGTAAACAGGCTCGCCACCGAAAAAATAGTACTTAGAGTACCGCTTGCCACCATGCCGGTAAGTATTATCATATCTACTTCTGTGTCATTGTCAGCCGAGAGATCAAAATACACGCCATCCAGCCCCACATGAAATTTACTGAAGAAGTTCTTCTTGTCCCTCACCCTCTTTATTTTTAGCCAGTGCACGGCTTCATGGACAAAAACGGAAACAGCTAATGCCGGGATGAGATACTGCCATACACATAAAAGAGCTGCTTCCTGAGGATTCCCAAGAACAATGTATAAAAGCACCAGCAAACTAGCCTGCATAATGGAGCCTGTATCCAGATAAGCCCGCTTATTAACCCTTGCACCGATGTCTCCTTGACCTGTTTCCCCTGACTGGTCCTCTCTGAGGCGCGACTCTGTCTCCGAGTCCAACAGAACCGGAGTTTCAACAAGTCCCTTTATCCTGTCAAAAACCCCAAGATGAGAAGCGCCTTTTAGATCGTCCCATGAAACATTTATATGTATGTCATCAAAATAAAATGTGCCGGACCAGGCATCGGCATCATATCCCGGATAATCCTCAACGACTATTACTACATTCCCTACACTAACGGAAGGTTTCTGAGAATCTACTTCTTCCGCAGACAAACAAAACCTTAAATGTATTACCTGCTTCGTTTCCGGGATACAATATGGCGCAACATAAGTGTTACCTTCCTGCTTTAGGCCCTCGACATCAAGAGACTTAAACGCTTCCGCGTGTAAGAACTCTTCCGCATAGGACTTAACTGCCACTTGGTCTATCCCATTCGCCAAAGCTTCGCCCAACACTATGCCCATGTACAGGATCTCATACCTCTTTTTGAAACTATTTAAAAATGAGGCTATAGAAACAGCGTCATCCTTGATAGAATAGCCTGCCGAATTTTCTTCCACAAAGGCAAGCGGACCGGTCCTTTCCGTAGGAATGAGATTTGTAGAAATATGGTAGTTTGGATTATTGTCTAATGCGTAGGAAATATCTCCGAGAACCAGAAGGCAGATAAGAAAAACAGCCACTAGCTTTACCCATCGTTTATCTTGCACACCAAGGATATTCATGATATGTCTCCTTTCATACCATTTTCCCCCGCCCTGAAAAACGTATGAGCAACTCCCTCGCTGTTGTTATAGGGTAAGTATACCATCAAGATTCTGTTAAAACAAAAAATAGCCTCTTTCTTTTGTTTTCTTAACCCCTTCTTAACACTTGTCCAGCAAAGATTTTGCCAAAAAAAAGAAAAGACTCATAACCAGTTTATCTATAACTAGTTATGAGTCTTTATCTCTTTTGTTCCCGAAAACTCGGGAATGCAAATTTACTTCTGACCTTTTAACGATTTGCCAGTATTAACTGCAGCGTCGTTAAGAGCTTTTCCGCCTTTGTTGACAGGATCTGTAACGATCTTATCAGCAGAACCCTGGCCTGTCATACTTCTCCAGAGAGCAGTCAGCGGGCTGACTACAGTCTTAGCTGTCGCTTCAGTAGCTTCGCCAACCGTGTTCACAGAACCGGTTACAACGTTACCTGAGTACTCCGCAACATCCCTTGCCTGATTACCGGCAAACGCAGGAGCGCAAGCACTAACGACAAACGCCATGACAACCAACAATGTTATAAGTTTTTTCATTTTGTTCTCCTTTCAAAATTGAATAACTATTACCTACAGTATAGTCTAATACCCAAAATTTACAATCTTTTTCATTCACCTGGGCAGACAATTTGCGGCAAATTCGCTGAGCGTAGTAACCCGGGCTTTACCTCTCCTGACATAACGCTTCGTCACCTTATCAAGGAACTTGCTGAACTCCCGGGTAAAAACAAAGTCGGTGGAGTTCCCGGTCATGACTAACGGGACCTCTGAATTCTCATGATCATATCTTGCTAAGGCCTTCTCCACAAAACTGATCATAGAGTTTGATGACATACGGCAAAAATCCATTTCCTGAACATATGGCCCCCCCGACAAAACGCCCTGAACTGCACCTTCCTTAGACACTATCTCATCCATTATCCGCTCCTTAAGATGATAGTCCCTCGTCTTAAAGCTGCGGCAATAAACAGATAATAACCTCCTGGGGGAAAGCCTTCGCAGGGCCGGAAGCTCTACGGAATGTATAGGAAGCTCAAACGCATTATTATCCCTGCCGAGCTGCCAATATCCTGATTTGTTACCAACGGAACACTTATTGCAAAAAGTATGTGCCTTTAACCCCAGAGCCCCAAGTACCGGCCAACTGACAAAGGGAGCCTCGGCATTATAGTCGCCCAAGAAACGAGCCGCATTGCAAACATACTTACTGTCAACATTCCTTAAAAAAAACTCAAGGCCCTTTTTCCCTTCGGACAGAAACTTGTACATATCACCTTCTCCAAAATCGGACATCTCCCTGAAAGGCGACCTCATTATCCAAATGCCCTGCTCATAAGTAGCGTCCAGCCACTGCGGAGTAACCTTTAGCTGAACATCATGATGCCGTTTATGAGCATTGAGTATCTGATCCCTCATTTCTTCGGCCGGAAAATATCCGGTGTGCCTTAGGAGCTTTTCCGAAAATTCATCAAATTTTGTATACTCCCATGGGCTGAACATTATCGTCATGGGCACATTAAACCTGTCACATATCCCTAATGCCTTGTCAGCCGGGGAGATAGCGTGTTTCCTGACATCCCCCCTGCCAGTGACGAATATACCGTAGTTGAAAGTAATAATAATATTAAGCATAGAATAAATATACCATTACTGTCCCCTATATGCAATGCATCCTCGCTGCAAAGGTATTTTAACAATTTCTTCGGGGACGTTCTATTTCCTCCTGCGGTAAATATCTCTCGACTACTCCCTCGTAATTTTTAAGGCCTACAGCCTTAAAAAAACCAAGCTTCCTCGGTCGTAGACGCCCCTCGAAAATTTTAAAACACCTTTACTCCTGACGTTTTCTTCAAAATATAATGGCGGATATGAGGTGCTCGAGCACCGAAGACAAGGAATCGATATGCCATAAATATATACACTTCTCGCTTAGCTTCTCCTGTAAGACATTAAAGGCATCGATTCCTTGAGAGGAGCGCAGAGGTGCCTCATAGTCGCCATTATGGCTTGTCCCCAACATCAGCATGTGCTATCATTAAAGAATAACAAAAGGAGATAAGATGCCTATTAAATATGAAAAGATAAAAGATTCCGCCCTTAAAGATGTTGCCGAATTCATGTCAATCGCGGCAAGAACCGCTCCAAAGACCAAGGGGCAGGATAATCTTGTGATCATAATGCTAAACAAGACAGACAAACAGAAGATCATTTCAGAAATGAACGAGATCGCCAAAACAAAGAACCGTCCAAGCTGCGCCAGGGACGCCAAAGGAATAAAGAACAGTGGCAGCATCGTAGTCATAGGCGTTAGAAAAAAAGCCATGGGACTTGACTGCGGTTTTTGCGGATACCCAGACTGCAAAAGCCTCTCCAAAACAAAAGGCGTATGTGCATACAACTCTATGGATCTCGGGATAGCACTAGGTTCAGCCGCTTCTATAGCTTCACGCTTTCATGTGGATAATAGGCTCATGTATTCTATTGGAAAAGCCGCTATAAACTGCGGCCTACTGGGAAAGAATGTCGTTCAGGCTATCGGCATACCACTTTCAGCAACAGGTAAAAACCCCTTCTTTGATCGAGGATAACTTATAGCTATAAGCTTTAAGCTATAAGCTGTAAGCATATAAAAAAAGGACGGTTCGTTTGAACCGTCCTTTTTTTACCTCTAAGCTACCAGTTTTTATTCTTTAGTTTCTTCCTCAGCAGGAGCTTCAGGAGTATCTTCAGAAGCTGCCTCTTTTGTCTTAGCCTCTTCTGCAGGAACTTCTTCAGCTTTCGGGACCTCTTCAGCAGAAACTTCCTCTGCCGGTACTGCCTCTTCTGCCTTTGGAGCTTGTTCTCCTTCAACTTCTTTCTGACTCAGGGCTATTTTCTTCTGAACACCATCAATATGGATAACCTTCACTTTGGCTTCATCGCCTTCTTTGAAGATATCTTCCATACGCTGGTTAGCACCAAGCTTGATTTCTGAGATATGTAACAGCCCCTCAAGATCGTCTTCAAGTTCAACAAAAACACCGAAGTTGGTAATATTGGTTACCTTACCATCGACCTCTGTACCGGGCTCATATTTTTTAGTTATCTCATCCCAGGGATCCTGTGCAAGCTGCTTGACACCAAGAGCTATTCTTCTGTTCTGCTCGTCTACATTGAGTATTATAGCTTCAGTCTCTTCGCCTTTCTTCAGGAGTTCCTTCGGATGGCTTATTCTCTTTGTCCAGGAAAGATCAG
>CAYWDJ010000028.1:0-14707 GCA_964457005.1 uncultured Planctomycetia bacterium | reverse complement strand
TCAGGTTTGCTATCAGAGAAGGCGGCCATACGGTTGGAGCCGGTGTTGTAAGCGAGATAATAGAATAAAACAATTAAGGTGCCAGGCGAAAGCCTGGCACCTTACATATAGGTAGAAGAAATTAATCACAGGTAAAAATTATGGCAAAGAAAAAACAAGCTACAGAAATGATAACACTGGTTTGTGAGGGATGCAAAGAGCATAACTACACGACCAGGAAGAATAAGAGAAATACTCCGGAACGTATGGAGAGAAAAAAGTTTTGCTCGAGAGAAAGAAAACATACGATTCACAAGGAGAAAAAATAGGAGAGTAGCTCAATTGGCAGAGCACCGGTCTCCAAAACCGGTTGTTGCAGGTTCGAGGCCTGTCTCTCCTGCCAGTAAGAAAGCCTAGATCTTCGATACTTGGGGATGACAAGATACGCGGACTATATATTAGGTAGAGCAAAAAACTAGAGTAAGGCAGGGAAGAATGAAGAAAGTCGGAAATTTTTTTAGTCAGGTTAACACGGAAATGAGAAAGGTGTCCTGGCCGTCAAGGCAGGAGCTAATAAGCTCTACGATAGTTGTTCTTGTGACTACATTGTTTTTGGCATTGTTCATTGGGGTATGTGATCTTTTTCTGTCGAGAACAATTAACTTTTTAATCAGCGGAGTATTCTAATGGCTATGAAATGGTACGTGCTGCACACTTTGACCGGAAAGGAATTTTCAGTTAAGAAGGCTTTGGAGAACCAGCTAGAGGCCGATCCTGAAAAGAAGAAGTATATAGGTAAAGTGTTTATCCCTACGGAAAAGGTCGCTGAGATCAAGGAAGGCGAAAAGAAGATAACCGAGAGGAAATTTTTTCCGGGGTATCTTCTAATAGAGATGGAGATCAACGACAAGAGTTGGTATGTAGTAAAAAATACACCCGGAGTAAGCGGGTTTGTCGGGTCTAAAACAATGCCTGTGCCTTTGGCAGCGGAAGAGATTGAAGATATACTTAACCAGACCAAAGAAGGTGCGGAAAAGCCGGTTCCGAAGATAATGTTCGTAGATGGCGAGGCGGTACGTGTTAAGGACGGACCGTTTAAGAATTTTACAGGAACAATAGATGATACGAACCTTGAGAAAGGCAAGATCAGGGTAATGATAACAATATTTGGAAGATCGACACCTGTTGAGCTTGAGGCGTGGCAGGTAGAGAAATTATAAGTATAATGATTACATAACTTAGAGAGCGATAGCGAAGCTAAGTTATAGGTAATCATTATATCCCCGCGAAGGCGGGGATCCATATAAGAATAGATTCCCGCTTGCGCGGGAATGACGCGGTGTAAAAAATAAACGAGGATAAGAATATGGCTAAGAAGGTTAAAGCATTGATAAAATTACAGTGTCCCGGAGGACAGGCGAATCCGGCGCCTCCTGTAGGCCCGGCCCTTGGACAGCATGGTATTCCTATAATGGAGTTCTGTCAGAAGTTTAATGAAAAAACGAAAGATAGGCAAGGACTGGTTCTTCCTGTAGTAATCAGTTTATACGAGGATAGGACCTTTGACTTTATAATTAAGAGTCCTCCCGCTGCTGTTCTCTTGAAAAAGGCCGCCGGCATTGCGAAGGCAAGTGGTAGTCCCAAGGCGGAGAAAGTGGGTAAGGTTACTCTTGAGCAGATTAAAGATATAGTAAATCAGAAAATAGAAGACCTTAACGCTGTTGATATGGAAGGAGCCATAGAGATAATAAAGGGATCCGCTCGCAGCATGGGTATAGAGGTGGAGGATAAAGAAAATGGCAAAGCTTAGTAAAAGGAACAAAGAAATTGCAGAAATAGTAGATAAAAATAAGGTCTACGATCTTAATGAGGCCATAACTATCCTCAAGAACGGTCCCAAGACCAAATTTGACCAGACTGTTGAAGTGGGCATGAAGGTTACTCTTGAGCAGACGTCTACTCCAGTAAGGGGAACGGTAAGCCTCCCTAACGGTACGGGCAAGAAGGTACGGATAGCTGTTTTTTGCAGGGGAGATTTTGAGAAGCAGGCAAAAGACGCAGGAGCTGATTTTGTCGGGAACGATGATCTTCTCAAGAAGGTGGCTGATGGCTGGACAGATTTCGATGTTGCGGTAACAACTCCGGACATGATGAAGGATCTGGCACGGCTCGGTAAGGTCCTCGGTCCTAGAGGGCTCATGCCTAACCCGAAATCAGGTACGGTTACAACAGATATAGCAAAGGCTGTGACCGAACTCCAGGGTGGAAAGATCGAGTACAGGCTGGACAAGCAGTCCGGGATCAAAGGTGCAGTTGGTAAGCTTTCTTTTGATGAAAAGCAACTCGAGGAAAATATCAGCGTATTCATTCAGGCGGTTATGGGGAGCAATCCGAAGTTACAGAAAATACAGAATATAAAGTCGATTGCAATTAGTTCAACAATGGGTCCTGGGGTTAAGCTTGACACAAACCAGTTCAGGGCTACCTAAGAAAAGGTATAATCATGGCGGAAAAATACGGTAAAAAAGTAAGAGAATTAATGGTTAAGGAAATGGCAGACATCTTTTCCGAAAAGAAAGGTTTTCTTTTTTCCAGCATGGAAAATGTCAAGGCCGCGGAAATGGATGGTTTGAGGAAGAAGGTCAGACAGTCTGGATCACGTTATCTGGTGATCAAGAACAAACTGGCAGCCAGGGCGCTTAAAGACGCCGGTATCGATGGTCTTACATCGGTAGTGGAAGAGAATCGTGTCATAGGCGTGGGTATTATCGAAAACGATCCGGTAGGTATGGCCAAGCTTCTCGCTGAATTTGCTAAAAAGAAAAAGGGATTTAAGTTGTCAAAAGGGTACCTTGAGGGGAGAGTCCTGGAAGCTGATAGAGTGACAGAGCTTTCCGAGATGCCTTCAAGGGAACAGCTCCTTGCGATGGTTGTGGGTACGATGAACGCGCCTATATCGGGTTTCGTAGGTACGCTTTCATCTATATTAAGAAGTGTTATGTATGCGTTAAATGCTATAAAAGAAAAGAAAGAAAGTGATCAATAAGGAGGATCCAAAATGACTGAAGAGAAAAAAGACCAGGTAAAGGCTGAAGAGACTCAGGCAGATGCAGCGGTCGAAGAGAAAACAGAAGCTGTTGCTGAAGTTGCTACGGCAACTGAAGAGAAGACTGACGACAAGCCTAAGGTAGAGCTTTCTGAAAAGATGGAAGCGCTGATCAAATCCGTTGAGGACATGAGTGTTCTTGAGCTGTCCGATTTAGTGAAAGCTCTTGAAGACAGATTTGGTGTTAGCGCGGCAGCTCCTGCAATGGCTATGGCAGCAGCTCCGGGTGCGGCAGCAGGAGGCGCTGAAGCGGAAGAAAAGAGCATTTTCACTGTTGTTCTTACCGAGATTGGCGCTAAGAAGATCAACGTGATCAAAGAGGTTAGAGCTCTTACAAGTCTTGGACTCAAGGAAGCGAAGGACCTCGTAGAGGCCGCGCCGAAGGAAGTCAAGGAAGGTGTTCTTAAAGAAGAGGCCGAGAAGATGAAGGCCCAACTTGAGGCAGCCGGAGCAAAAGTCGAGTTAAAGTAAATCAAAGCAAAAGCTTTAAGTTCTAAGCTGTGGGTTGTTCCTGCTGCTTAAAGTTTTTGTTTATAGCTTACAGCTTATAGCTTATAGCTATAGGTGTCTTTTCTAAAGAAACTGAAAAGAACGCGGGAGATGTATAAATAATGGCTGTTAATGTCGAAAGAAAAAGTTATGCAAGGCTAAAGAATACGTTCGAAATTCCGAACTTACTGGATATCCAGACTAAGTCCTATGCCGAATTTTTGCAGAAAGATGTCAATAAGACCAAGCGCAAGAATTCAGGGATGGAGACTCTGTTCAGGGATGTTTTCCCTATAACCAGCATAACCGGTGATTTTAAGCTGGAGTACCAGTACTACGATATCGGACGTCCGAAGTATAGTGTGGAAGAGTGTAAGGAAAGGTCTTTGACCTATGCCGCTCCGTTCCGCCTGAAGCTTCGTCTTAAACTTGAGAACGAGGTCAAGGAGCAGGAGGTCTATGTCGGGGAAGTTCCGCTTATGACCGATGTGGGTACTTTTATCATCAATGGTGATGAAAGGGTCGTTGTTACCCAGCTTCACAGATCTCCGGGTATTTCTTTTGAAGAGAGTGCCGCAACTACGGGTGGGGTATCTATTTTCAATGCAAGACTCATACCTGACAGGGGAGCCTGGATAGAGTTTCTTTTCGACAAAAGCGATTTGTTATATGTCTATATTGACCGCAAGAAAAAATTTCTTGCGACTACGTTTCTGAGGGCGTTTGGTTTGTCGAAGGACGAGGACATTCTAAAAGCGTTCGGCGGAGTTGAGACCCTTTCGCTGACGCGTCAGAAACAGTGTGAAGATCTTGTAGGAAGAGTGCTGGCTGAGGACATAGTTGATGAAAAGTCATCTTCCATAATTGGACAGCACACGGAAAGAATTACTGCCTCCCTTGCAAGCCGTATATGGGACAGCGGGATCCGTGAGCTAAAGCTTCTCCTGAACGTTCCAAAAGAAATAGTAAAGACGCTTGAACATGATGGTACAAAGACCAGAGAAGAGGCTTATCTTGATATTTATCGTAAGCTCAGACCTGGCGATCCTCCTACGTTAGAAGCCGCACAGGACTTGCTGAATCAGATGTTCTTCGACCCCAGAAGATACAACTTAACGGAAGTCGGGATAAGGATGATAAACCGTAAACTCGGTATGGACAGGCCTTTGGATTCCCAGCTTCTTGATTCAGAAACTCTTGTTAAAGCTATAAATAATCTCCTCGAAATGAAAGCCGGCACAAAACCGATCGACGATATTGATCACCTTGGAAACAGGCGTGTGCGTTGTGTGGGTGAACAGCTCGGAAATCAGATGAGAATATCAATGGCCCGTGTCGAGAGAGTTGCTCGCGAGAGAATGAGTGTCTATGACATGGAAGAGGTAATGCCGCACAATCTTGTGAATACAAAGCTTATAACAAGCGTTATCCATGACTTTTTTGCAAGAGGCAGGTTGTCTCAGTTTATGGATCAGACAAATCCTCTTGCCGAACTCACTCACTTGCGTCGTTTGAGTGCGTTGGGTCCCGGAGGGCTTAATCGTGAAAGAGCGGGATTTGAGGTCAGAGACGTTCATTACTCTCATTACGGAAGGTTGTGTCCGATCGAGACTCCTGAAGGTCCGAACATTGGTCTTATCAACTCATTGAGTTCATATTCAGGTGTAGATGAATATGGATTTCTTGTTACTCCTTATAGAAAGGTTGAGAACGGGAAGGTTCTCAACAAAGTAGATTATTTGTCTGCCGATATTGAGGATAAATTTATTATCGCGCAGGCGAATGCGGAAGTAGATTCCTCCTGGAACTTTGTTAATGACAAGGTTTTCTCCAGGCATAAGGATGACTTTATTGTCGCGGATAAGAAACAGGTCCAGTATATGGACGTTTCCCCTTTGCAGCTTGTAAGTGTTTGTGCCGGTTTGATCCCTTTCTTGGAACATGATGACGCGAACAGGGCTCTTATGGGCTCCAATATGCAACGCCAGGCTGTTCCACTTCTTTTTCCTGAAGCTCCGCTCGTAGGTACCGGCCTTGAAGAGAGGACTGCAGTTGACTCAGGGGCGCTTACTCTGGCTAAAAAAGATGGTAAGATATCCAAGGTTGATGGTTCCGAAATAGTCATCGCCGGGGAGAAATACCCGCTTAAGAAATTTGTGAGAACAAATGCAAGAACAGCGATAAACCAGAGGCCTTTTGTAAATGTCGGAGAGCAGGTCAAAAAGGGACAGCCCATTGCTGATGGTATAGCTACACAGAACGGAGAAATGGCATTAGGTAAGAACGTTCTTGTAGGTTTTATGTCATGGAGAGGGTACAACTTTGAGGATGCTATCCTTATCAATGACAATCTGCTTAAAAATGATGCGTTTACTTCAGTTCATATTCACAGATTTGAGATAGAGGCTCGAGATACTCGCCTTGGGAATGAAGAGGTTACTAGGGACATTCCTAATATAGGAGAGGACGCTCTTAAGAACCTCGATGAGGGCGGGATAATCCGCATTGGCGGGGAAGTTGCGGTAGGAAGCATTCTCGTAGGAAAGGTTGCTCCAAAATCTGAGACGGAACTTTCTCCTGAAGAGAAACTTTTGAGAGCTATTTTTGGTGAAAAGGCCGGAGATGTTAGGGATGTTTCACTGCGTGTTCCTTCAGGTGTCAGCGGTATAGTTGTTAGCGTTAACGAACTTGCCAGAAAAAACTCTAAGACACTTACTAAGGAGCAAAAGAAACAGGACAGCAGGCAGAGAAAGATAGTAAAGGAAGGATATGGCAACATTCTTCAAATCCTTGAAGAAAAAAAGGCCGAAAGGGTACACAAAGCTCTTATAGGCGCCAAACTTATAAATGTTCTCGAGGATGATGAAACAGGTAAGTCTATTCTTGCCGCGGGCAAAAAAATAACAGAAAATGATGGCAAAAAGTTCAGGGAAGCCGATCTTGAGTCAATTTATGTAGCCGGCGACGATAAACTTCAGGCAAAGATCAACGGTATAATAACAACAGTGGATGGACAGATCGAACAGACCATGGCCGATATGGATAGAGATCTTGACCGTATTAAACATGGGGATGAATTGCCGCCAGGGGTTTTGAGAAGAATTACGGTTTTTGTCGCCAGTAAGAAGAAACTGCAGGCGGGAGACAAAATGGCAGGACGTCACGGAAACAAAGGTGTTATTGCCAAGATCATTCCTGAGGAAGATATGCCTTTCCTCCCGGATGGTACTCCGATTGACATAGTGCTTAATCCTCTTGGCGTGCCTAGTCGTATGAATATCGGACAGCTTCTGGAAACACAGCTTGGATGGGCCGCGCATCAGCTTGGGTTCACTATCGCTACTCCGGTATTTGATGGTGCCAGGGAAGGCGACATACAAAAGGCCATGAGAGACGCTAAGCTTCCAGAGAATGGGAAGATACAGTTGTACGATGGTTTTACCGGTAAGCCGTTCGACCAGGAAGTTACGGTCGGGTACATATATATGATGAAACTTGCTCATCTTGCCGATGATAAGATGCATGCACGATCCATAGGTCCTTACTCACTTGTTACTCAGCAGCCGCTGGGTGGTAAAGCCCAGTTCGGTGGACAGAGATTTGGAGAGATGGAAGTATGGGCGCTTGAAGCGTATGGCGCGGCATATACCCTCCAGGAGCTATTGACGGTTAAGAGTGATGACGTTGTCGGACGTACAAAGATATATGAGACCATAGTTAAGGGTGAGAATATGCTTGAGCCAAGTACTCCGGAATCATTCAACGTTTTGATCAAAGAACTGCAGAGCCTCGGACTTGACGTCCAGCTCGGTCAGACTGAAACTAAAGAAACCGCTGAGGGGGCAAAATAATATGTTGCGTAAAGTAAATAAATTTGACAGAGTACGTATACAATTAGCATCTCCGGAAATTATCAGAGAGTGGGCGACGCGTAAGGCGGGAAATAAGAACATTCTGTTTGAGATTAAGAAACCTGAGACCATTAACTACAGAACACTTAAGCCTGAGAGGGATGGCCTTTTCTGTGAGCGTATTTTTGGCCCTACGAGAGATTTTGAATGTAACTGTGGAAAATATAAGAGGATCAAACACAAGGGTATCATATGTGACCGCTGTGGTGTTGAGGTAACTAAGTCCAGCGTTAGACGCGAGAGAATGGGATGTATAAAACTCGCTGCTCCGGTGTCACATGTATGGTTTTTTAAAGCCATTCCTTCACGCATGTCCAACCTTTTGGATATGAAAATGAGGGATCTTGAAAGAATCCTGTACTACGAGCAATATGTTGTTACCGATGTAGGTGAGACCCCGCTTAAGCTTCGTGAAATGCTGTCTGAAGACCAGTATGCGGAAGCCAAAGAAAAGTATGGAAATAAGTTCAAGGCACAGATGGGTGCCGAAGCGGTAAGGATACTCCTCCAGGATCTTGATCTTGAAAGTTTGTCAACTGAACTTCAGGTAAAGATATCAGAGAAGAAAGACCTAAATACAAAGAAGAGACTCATGAAGAGGCTAAAGATCGTTGAGGCTTTCAGGAAGAGTGGCAATAAAGCGGAATGGATGATACTGGATATTGTCCCGGTTATTCCGCCTGAT
Source organism: uncultured Planctomycetia bacterium (assembly GCA_964457005.1). GTDB lineage: Bacteria > Omnitrophota > Gorgyraeia > Tantalellales > Tantalellaceae > CAYWDJ01. The sequence goes on along the minus strand of CAYWDJ010000028.1, from coordinate 6,537 downwards.
CTAAGGCCGCTTGTTCCTCTTGATGGAGGAAGGTTCGCCACAAGTGACCTCAATGATCTTTATAGAAGAGTTATAAACAGAAATAATCGTTTGAAAAAGCTTCTTGAGCTTAAGGCTCCCGAAGTTATAGTCCGCAACGAAAAGAGGATGCTCCAGGAAGCTGTGGATGCGCTTTTTGATAATGGGCGTCACGGTCGCGAAGTCATGGGTTCCGGAGGAAGACCGCTGAAGTCTCTTGCCGACATGCTTAAGGGCAAGCAGGGGCGCTTCAGACAGAACCTCCTTGGTAAACGTGTAGACTACTCTGGAAGGAGCGTTATCGTTATAGGTCCGGAATTGAAGCTGCATGAGTGCGGACTCCCGAAGGTTATGGCTCTTGAGCTGTACCAACCATTTATTATCCGGAAGCTTCGAGAAAAGGGTTTTGTACATACCATCAAAAGCGCTAAAAAGATGGTGCAGCAGGAAAACCCGGAAGTTTGGGATATTCTTGATGAAGTTATTAAGGACCATCCTGTGCTCCTGAACAGAGCTCCAACGCTTCACAGACTCGGCATTCAGGCTTTCCAACCAAGGCTTATTGAAGGTAAGGCTATAAGGATACACCCTCTCGTTTGTGCGTCTTTCAACGCTGACTTTGACGGAGACCAGATGGCTGTTCATGTACCCCTTTCTCTGGAGGCCCAGATGGAAGCACGTCTCATTATGAACGCGGCCAATAATATATTTTCCGCGTCAAATGGTCAGCCTATCACTACACCGTCACAGGATATTGTTCTTGGGTGTTATTATCTTACGAAGAAGAAGTCGGGAGCAAAGGGCGAAGGTATGTGTTTCTCCGACCCGGAAGAAGTAATAATGGCCTATCAGAACGACCAGGTCGATAAGTTGGCTAAGATAAAAGTTCGTATTGACGGCGAAATTTTGGAAACTACTGTCGGAAGGGTTCTCTTTAACGACATTCTTCCGGAAGGCATGCCTTTTTATAACGAGCCGATGAAAAAGAAAACAGTTAGTCAGGTAATTTCTGATTCTTATACATTGAAAGGGCATCAGGAAACTGTGCACCTTCTCGACAGATTGAAGAAGCTCGGGTTTGAGGAGTCAACTCTATCCGGAGCATCAATGGCCGTAGCCGATCTGCAGGTTCCTAAGGAAAAGGCTGTCAGGCTTAGTAAGGCCCGGGTTGAGGTTGAAAAGATCCAGGGGCAGTACCAGAGAGGTTTTATAACCGACGGCGAAAGATACAACAAGATCATCGACATATGGACTCACGTGACAGAAGATGTTTCAACTCTGGTTTTTCGTAATCTTGACAGTTTTAATCCGGTATTTATGATGGCTGATTCAGGTGCGAGGGGTTCAAGGCAGCAGATACGACAGCTTGCCGGTATGAGGGGTCTTATGGCAAAACCGTCCGGTGAGATCATTGAGACACCTATTACTGCGAACTTCCGCGAGGGGCTAACGGTACTTGAGTACTTTATTTCAACTCATGGTGCCCGTAAAGGTCTTGCCGATACCGCTCTTAAGACAGCGGACTCCGGGTATCTGACAAGAAGGCTTGTTGACGTCGCTCAAGACGTTATTATCAGAGAGTTGGATTGCGGTACCATGAATGGTATTACGGTTACGGCTATAATTGAAGGAGACGAGGTCGTTGTACCGCTTTCAGAGCGTATAATTGGACGGGTGGCACTTGATAATATCGTTGATATTATTACTGATACGCTTATAGTCAAGTCCGCCGAGATTATAACAAAAGAACATGCTGCACAGATAGAGCAGACCGGTATGGAAAAAATACGGATAAGAAGTGTTCTTACCTGCGAATCAGATCAAGGTGTTTGCGCCAACTGTTATGGACGCAACCTTTCAACCGGTAAGATCGTTGAAGTCGGAGAAGCTGTTGGTGTTATAGCCGCACAGTCCATTGGTGAGCCGGGTACTCAGCTTACCATGAGAACGTTCCACATTGGTGGTACGGCCAGCAGGATAGTTGAACAGTCATTCTATACTAGTAAGGAAAACGGTTTTATTAAATACCATAATTTGAGGGCGGTAGAAAGCCGAGATAAAGGACAGTATGTTGTCCTTAATAGAAATGGGCAGATCAGTATTAATGAAGAAGATGGAAGAGAAATAGAACGCCAGACCATTCCTCAGGGTTCAACTCTGTTTTTCGCTGACGGCGCGTCTGTTAAACAGAAAAATAAGTTTGCTGAATGGGATCCGTATACGGTGCCTATTCTCACGGAGATCCCGGGTAAGGTGCAGTACGAGGACATCAAGAAAGATGTCACGATGAAGATCGAAAGGGACGCCGTTACCGGGGTAAAGAACAAGGTTATAATCGAGCAGAAGGGTGAATATCATCCTCAGCTCCTCCTTATAAATGAGGAGAATGAAGTTGAGGCTATTTATCCTCTGCCGGTAGGGGCTCATATTGCCGTTACCGATAAACAAAAGGTTCAGGCCGGTGATGTTCTTGCTAAGACTCACCGTGTTCTTTCTAAAACCAAGGATATTACAGGTGGTCTGCCAAGGGTTGCTGAACTTTTTGAGGCCAGAAAACCAAAGGATCCTTCGATAATCAGTGAGATCGACGGTATCGTTGAATTTGGAGATACGAAAAAAGGCCAGAAGAGAATAATTGTTGAGAGTGAGTCAGGAATGAAAAAGGAATATACCATACCGCATGGTAAGCATTTGAACGTTTATCGTGGAGACAGGGTAATGGCCGGGGAGCAGCTTGTTGACGGTCCGGTTATTCCTCATGACATTCTCAGCGTTTCCGGTGAAAAAGAGCTGCAGCAGTATTTGCTCAATGAGGTTCAGGAGGTCTATCGTTTACAGGGTGTGCAGATAAATGATAAACATATTGAGACCATCATAAGACAGATGCTTAAGAATGTAAGGATCGTTGAGAACGGAGATACTGAGTTCCTTATGGGAGATAAGGTCGAGAAGAGTGTCTTCCGTCGGGAAAATGCGAGAGTCGCTAAGCAAAAGAAGAAGCCTGCTATCGCAGAGCCGGTACTTCAGGGCATTACGAAGGCTTCTCTTACAACAGACAGTTTTATTTCAGCGGCTAGTTTCCAGGAGACCACAAGGGTTCTTACTGAGGCGGCTTCGGCCGGTAAAGTTGATATGTTGGTCGGTCTTAAAGAGAACATTATTATGGGGCACCTTATTCCGGCGGGTACTGGATACGATGTTCATCGTAAAGTTTCTCTTGATCGTGAGTTAGTTAAGGCCGAGGAAGTAACTGAAGAAGTTAGCGAAAAAGAGAATAGTACGGAAGAATAAAAAAACAAAAGGAAAATGATATGCCGACTATTAACCAACTTATAAGAAAAGGTAGAAAAACATTTAAGAAACAGAGTGATTCACCAGCGATGCAGGGTTGTCCTCAGAAAAGGGGTGTGTGTCTCCAGGTTAAGACCAGGACACCAAAAAAACCTAACTCCGCGTTGAGGAAGATAGCCAGGATCCGTTTAACCAACGGTATCGAAGTAACCGGCTATATTCCGGGTGAGGGACATAACCTCCAAGAGCACTCGATTGTTACAATTAGGGGCGGCCGGGTCAGAGACCTTGCAGGAGTAAGGTATCACGTCATTAGAGGTACTTTGGACGCATCTGGTGTTGAATCTAGAAGACGTGGAAGATCAAAATACGGTGCTAAAAAACCGAAACAATAATTAAGGATGGTCGATAATGAGAAGACGTAGGGCTGAAAGAAAAGAAAATTTTCCGGATCCGGTATATAACAGCAAAATTCTTGGAAAATTCATAAACATGGTCATGGAGAGAGGAAAAAAGTCTCTGTCCGAGAGCATAGTATATGGGGCGCTCGATATAGTTAAGGAAACAATGAAGGATCAGGATCCTCTTGAGATCTTTATGGCTTCGATCGATAATGTCAGGCCGCTTCTTGAGGTTAAATCAAGAAGGATAGGTGGTGCTACTTATCAGGTTCCTTTGGAAGTTAGTCTGGACAGGGGACAGTTTATGGCTATGAGGTGGATAAGAGACTATGCCAGGAAGCAGAAGGGCAAGCCGATGAAGAACAGGTTGGCAGACGAAATTTTAAGTGCCTATAAAAAAGAAGGTGCTGCTGTAAAGAAACGAGAAGATACACATAAAATGGCTGAAGCGAACAAGGCTTTTGCGCATTACAAATGGTAAAGATTAAGCTATAAGCTGTAAGCTATAAGCTATAAGAAAAAAACTAAACAAGATAGGGCAGGATAGATAAATAAATGGAAAACATAAATGACATTAGGAATATAGGGATAATTGCGCACATCGATGCCGGCAAAACCACGACGACTGAAAGGATACTTTTCTACTCAGGGAAGATACACAAAATAGGGGAAGTGCATGACGGTACTGCTGTTATGGACTGGATGGAGCAGGAACAGGAACGCGGGATAACTATTACAAGCGCTGTTACCACATGTGACTGGAAAGACAAAAAAATAAATATTATTGATACTCCGGGACACGTTGATTTTACGATCGAGGTTGAAAGATCTCTTAAGGTTCTTGACAGCACAGTAGTTGTTTTCTGTGCTGTAGGCGGCGTACAGCCTCAGACAGAGACTGTTTGGCGTCAGGCAGACCGTTATGAAGTTCCGAAAGTGGCATTTATTAATAAGCAAGATCGTACAGGCGCGGATTTCTTTAAGGTTGTTATCGAGATGCATAAAAAGCTTGGTGCAAATGCTACTCCGATACAGATACCGATAGGGAAAGAAGAAAACTTTGAGGGCATCATTGACCTTATAACATGTAAAGCGTATATGTTTGGTGAACAGGCCGATCTGGGAGAACTTGTTGAGACCGAGATCCCGGAGAATATGAAAGAAAAGACAAGCGAGTGGAGGCACAATCTTATTGAAAAGTTGGCCGAGTGTGATGCGGAAGTTGAAGATAAGTACCTTAATGATGTCGGTATATATCCGGAGGATCTGAAAAAGTATATCAGGAGAGTTACGAGCAAGAATCTCTTTGTTCCTGTTATATGCGGCTCGGCTCTTAAAAATAAGGGTGTAAAATTTCTTCTTGATGCGGTAGTAGACTATTTGCCGTCGCCGATGGATGTGTCTCCGCCTAAGGCGATGGATCCGGATACTGAAGAGGAAATTAAAATAAAGGTTGATATAAAAGAGCCGTTGTGCGCATATGCGTACAAGATCATGACAGACCCTTTCGTTGGCGTTCTTACTTTCGCAAGAATATATTCCGGAGAAATGAAATCAGGAACTTACATTTACAATTCAACTACGTGTAAGAAAGAAAGAGTAGGACAGATCGTAAAGATACATGCGGATCAGAGGGAGATAACACAGCAAGCCGGACCGGGGGAGATAGTGGGTCTTGTGGGTATGAAAAACACATCCACGGCGCATACATTATGCGACATTAATCATCCGATGACTCTGGAGAAAATTAATTATCCGGACCCGGTAATTTCTCTGGCCATTGAGCCTAAAACAAGAGCTGATCAGGACAAACTTGGTGAGGCCCTTGGTAAACTTGTTGCTGAAGATCCTTCTTTTAGGGTTAACTACAATAATGAAACTGGACAGACCCTTATTCATGGAATGGGAGAGCTTCATCTTGAGATCATTGTTGACAGGCTGAAAAGAGAATTCAAAGTTGAAGCAAATGTTGGTAGCCCGCAGGTAGCATACAGGGAAACTATTACGCAGGCAACAAAGGCCACCGGAAAATCTATTTCTCAGACGGGTGGACACGGTCAGTATGGACATGTTGAAGTAAGGGTGGAGCCGGGAGAACCTGGAGACGGCATCCTCTTCGAGGAAGAAATAAAAGGTGGAGTAATCCCGAAAGAATACTTTAAGGCAGTTGAGAAAGGTGTTCGTTCTGCCGCTAAAACAGGCATTCTTGCAGGGTATCCGGTTACTGACCTCAAAGTTATTTTGTATGATGGTTCATATCATGAAGTTGATTCATCTGAAGTTGCGTTCAGCAGTGCCGGTTCATTGGCTTTGCGTGAAGGTATGAGGACGGGGAAACCGGTGCTTCTTGAGCCGATAATGAAGCTTGAAGTTACTACCCCTGATGAGTATCTCGGGGACGTAATTGGCGATATGAACTCAAGAAGGATCAAGGTAGAAAACATTGAGCAGAAGGGGACTACAAAGGTAGTTAGCGGGGCTGCCCCCTTGGCGCAGATGTTCGGTTACGCAACAGCGTTAAGAAGCTTGACACAGGGGCGTGCTACGTATACAATGGAGCCTTCTTTTTACAAGCAAGTTCCTAAAGATTTAACGGAAAAGCTATTAAAAGTATAAAAGTGTTATGTGTTAGGGCTATATAATAATAGTAATAGACACTAGAGAAATATTTGGTAATTTAAGGAGGAAATGATGGCAAAGGCAAAATTTGAACGTAACAAACCGCATTTGAACATAGGTACGATCGGGCACGTTGACCACGGTAAGACAACTCTTACTGCGGCGATCACTATGTATCTGGCAAACAAGGGCCTGGCAGAGATAAGAG
>CAYWDJ010000027.1:11747-14710 GCA_964457005.1 uncultured Planctomycetia bacterium | reverse complement strand
CATAAGCGGTAAATCCCTTATTATGAGCCTGGACCTTGAGGGGATAGCGGTGTCACCAGGGTCTGCGTGTCAGGCCGGGAGTGCCGAGCCTTCGCATGTGCTCAAAGCCATGGGGGTTGGGACGGAGCGCCTTTCCGGCGCCATAAGGTTCTCCCTGGACAGATTTAACACTTCAGAAGACATAGATCTTGTCATAGAAAAACTTCCAATAGTTATCGATAGAATCAAACATGCATAAGCATTTGGTCATACTTTTCGGGAACGTACAGATTTCCCAGCGTGAAATCTGTACTCAACCATCCGCTCGCCACCCCTCAGGCTTTCAGCCTTCGGGGACCATGCTGTCTCGCTTCTGGATGCCCCTCCAAGTACGACCAAATACTCGTTGATACAGGCCAGCGGACATTATCGTATCTTATTTATTTGAAAGCATTTAGCAGCATTATGGTGGGTTTTTATGTTTTTTTGGGATAAATGGGTGAAAAAGTGATATAATGAACACCGTGATAGACTATTAATAATAAATGGGAATCTTACATAGATTAGTGTATAATATATGAAATCTGACAAAGGTCAAATTTTAGGTAAAAAGACGGAAATTAGAAAGGAGATAACTGGACTGTTGCGGGACCAGTCTCCCGAGATTCGGGAGGAAAGAAGCGGAATTATTCAAAATAAGCTTCTTTCGGATGGTGAGTTTAGAACCAGCAATACAGTCATGGTATATGTTTCATTGCCTACTGAAGTTAGTACTTATCTGATCATAAATACGGCATTGGAACTTGGGAAAAGGGTAGTTGTTCCTTACGTTAATGAAATTAGTCAAACAATGACATCTGTTGAGATAGCATCCACAGAAGACTTGGTAGTAGGGCCATACGGCATTTATCAGCCTAAAGAGAGCCTTAAGACCAGGGAAATAAGTTTGAAGGAGATAGATCTGGTGATAGTTCCAGCACTTGCATTTGATAAAGACAATATGAGATTAGGAAGAGGAAAGGGTTATTATGACAAATTCCTCTCCGGTGGAGAACTGTCTTCAGTCAGGTCTATCGGCCTTGCATTCCAATTTCAGATACTTGACGAAGTACCCTGTGCCCCCCATGACAGACCTGTTACAAAGGTCATAACAGACTAACTCACTCCCACAATCTGGTAAATACGATCACAGATCGTTCCTCCCGCGAGGGTCATTAAAAGGAGGATAGATATGGACAATATGAACCTAACATTTCTAGGATTTGCATTTCTTGGCAGCGTGTTTTTCTTTATTTTTGGTTATGTGCTGAGAAAGTACACGGCAAAGATGAAGGTAAAACATGCCGAAGATAAGGCAAAGACCATCATCAATGAATCACGAGTCGAAGCGGAAAGAAGGAAAAGAGAAGCTGCGATTGAAGCTAAAGACATGTTACTGAAAACGCGCGGAGAGGTTGAAGAAGAAGCGAAAGAGCGTCGCAAGGAACTTTCACAGTTTGAAAAACGTCTTCTGCAGAAGGAAGATAACCTTGATAGAAAAGTTGAAATGATCGAGCAGAAACAAAAGGATGTTAACCAAGGCGAAAGCACTCTGGTGCAGAAGGAACAGGACCTGCAGGCCAAAAGGGATGATCTTGATAAGCTGTTGCAGGAAGAAAAGACGCGGCTAGAGGATATTTCCGGAATGAGTAAGGAACAGGCCAAGACCATTCTTATGAAGAAGTTGGAGGATGAGGCCAAAAGACAAGCTTCGTACACCATTAAGAAGATCCAGGACGAGACAAAAGAAAAAGCTGACAGAGAAGCCAGGAAGATCGTAGGGTTGGCGATACAGAAATGTGCCGTGGATCATACGGTTGACAGTACAGTAAGCGTTGTTCATCTTCCGTCCGAAGAGATGAAGGGCCGTATTATCGGCAGAGAAGGAAGGAACATACGCGCACTTGAAATGGCGACAGGCGTTGATATAATTATAGATGACACTCCTGAAGCTGTTATTATTTCGGGTTTTGATATGATGAGAAGAGAGATCGCCAGGATGACGCTTGAAAAACTCATAGAGGATGGAAGGATACATCCGGGCAGGATAGAAGAAGTTGTTGCTAAGGCCAAGAAAGAGATCGCCGCAAAGATCAAGGAAGAGGGAGAAAACACCCTTCTTGATCTTGGTGTGCATGGTGTGCACCCAGAACTTGTGAGGCTTCTTGGAAGGCTTAAGTTCAGGACCAGTTACGGTCAGAACGTTCTGCAGCATTCAAAGGAAACGGCCTATCTGATGGCTGCCATGGCGGGAGAACTCAGACTCGACATAGACCTTGCTAAAAGAATAGGTATGCTGCACGATATAGGAAAAGCTGTTTCTCATGAAATGGAAGGTTCTCACTCTAAGCTTGGCGCAGATCTTGCCAGGAAGTTCGGAGAGCCGGAAATAGTAGCACATGCGATCGAAGCGCATCATGGCGACATCGAGCCTAAAACGCTTCTTGCTGTTCTGGTACAGGCGGCAGATGCCGTCAGCGCCGGCCGTCCGGGTGCAAGAAAAGAAACATTAGAGTCATACGTAAAAAGGTTAGAGAACCTTGAGGCTATAGCGAACGAATTTGACGGCGTTGAGAAGACATATGCCATACAGGCCGGGCGTGAGATAAGAGTAGTTGTACAGCCTGAAAAGATAGATGACGCCGCAACTGCGGTTATAGCGCTCGAGATGAAGAAGAAAATAGAAGACAGTCTACAGTATCCGGGACAGATAAAGGTTGTCGTGATACGGGAGACCAGGTCGGTCGAATACGCAAAATAAATGAGCACATAACTTAGCAAGCATAGCGAAGCTAAGTTGTAGTGCGAATTTATTGCGAGGAGGGCAAAGCCCGACGCGGCAATCTTAAAAGAGATTGCTTCGTCACTTTGTTCCTCGCAATGACGGGGACACATAACTTAGCAAGCATAGCGAAGCTAAGTTGTAGTGCGAATTTATTGCGAGG
>CAYWDJ010000027.1:9888-11647 GCA_964457005.1 uncultured Planctomycetia bacterium | reverse complement strand
GCAATGACGGTAGGTGTGTAGAGTTTTTGCAATGACGGTAAGTGTGTAGAGTTTTTGCAATGACGGTAGGTGTGTAGAGTTTTTGCAATGACGGTAAGTGTGTAGAGTTTTTGCAATGACGGTAGGTGTGTAGAGTTTTTGCAATGACGGTAAGTGTGTAGAGTTTCGCGCAATGACGGGGGACATAATATGAGACTATTGTTTATTGGTGACATAGTAGGGAAGCCCGGCAGGGAGATAGCCGGGGCGCAGCTTAAGAATATTCGCAAAGAAGAAAACCTCGACTGCATAATAGCTAACGGCGAAAATGCGGCAGGCGGCAGCGGGCTTACGCCTCAGATCACCGATGAATTGTTGCAGGGCGGAATAGATGTTCTTACTTCGGGGGACCATATCTGGAAGAAAAGGGATATATACGAGTATCTTCAATCTTCCAGGCGGTTGATAAGGCCGGCTAATTATCCCAAAGGGGCTCCCGGTAAAGGTTCAACCGTTGTCGAGATAGGCAATGTAAAGGTAGGGGTTATTAATCTTCTGGGTCGAGTGTTTATGGATCCGCTGGATTGTCCTTTTGCCCGGGTCAAAGAGGAATTAGAACTGGTTCGGGAAAGAACTCCGATCGTACTTGTTGATATGCATGCCGAAGCTACGAGCGAAAAAGTAGCGATGGGATGGTATCTTGACGGAAAGGTAAGTGCGGTTGTCGGGACGCATACGCATATACAGACAGCTGATGAAAAGATACTTCCCAAGGGAACGGCGTATATAACAGATTGCGGGATGACAGGGCCATATGATTCCGTGATAGGAAGAAAGAAAGAGATAATCGTACAGCGTTTTGTGGACCAGCTTCCGAACCGCTTTGAAATGGCGTCGGACTGGGTAGAGATGCATGGCGTAATCGTTGATATAGATGAATCCACAGGGAAAGCGACAGGCATAAAAAGGGTTCAATATAAAAGATAATGACTAAAGAGACAAGAGTCTATACGGTAAGTGAGCTTACCAAAGATGTCAGAAGTGTTCTGGAGGACACATTTGGCGGAGTTTGGGTGGAAGGAGAAGTTTCTAACTTCGTGCTGTCTTCCGCGGGACACTCATATTTCAGTCTTAAAGATGAAGGAAGCGTAATAAATTGTGTTCTTTTTAAAAGCAGCGGCGCGCGTTTAGCGTTTGATCCGGAAGACGGGATGAAAGTTCTTTGCAAAGGGCGTATAAGTGTTTACGATAAGAGAGGCCAGTATCAGCTTTATGTGAGCAGTATGGAGCCTAAAGGCAAAGGGGCCCTGCAGATAGCATTCGAAAAGCTCAAGAAAAAGCTTTATGAAGAAGGCCTTTTTGATAAAGAAATAAAAAAGGAACTGCCTTATTTGCCGGGCCGTATCGGCGTGGTAACATCTCCGACAGGCGCGGCGGTGAGAGATATAATCAATGTTGCCAGGAGAAGATATTCTAATATAGAGATCAGCATCTCACCGGTAAAGGTCCAGGGTGATGAGGCAAAATTCGAGATCGCTAAGGCGATAGAAGATCTTAATGAGTATAATGAGCTTATAGCGTCCGGAGAAATAGATGAACACCCGATAGATGTTCTTGTTGTAGGACGCGGAGGCGGGAGCCTTGAAGATCTGTGGGCATTCAATGAGGAGATAGTGGCAAGGGCCATAGCGGCCTCAGAGATACCTGTAATAAGCGCGGTGGGGCATGAGATAGATTACACCATATCCGATTTTACGGCCGATATGAGAGCTCCTACACC
>CAYWDJ010000027.1:8149-9788 GCA_964457005.1 uncultured Planctomycetia bacterium | reverse complement strand
CTGAATGTTTTGAGCCCGCTTGCGGTCCTGGATAGAGGGTATAGCATAACATTCAAGGATGCCAACGCGGTAAAGAAGGCATCCGACCTTAAAAAAGGCGACACTATACGCACGTTATTATTAGAGGGTGAAGTAAAAAGTATTGTAGAAGAAGTTAAAGCGTCCGGGGAGAAAAAATGAAAGATACCAATTTTGAAAAAGCACTTGAGAAGCTGGAAAAAATAGTTGAAGATCTTGAAGCCGGAGATCTTTCCCTGGACAACTCTTTAAAAAGGTATGAAGAGGGGGTTACTCTTGCACGTATGTGTCAGCAGAAACTGGACAAGGCCAAGGAAAAGATAGAGACGCTTGTTAAAAAAGACGATGGTACTTTTAAAAAAGAATCTTTTGACGAAGAATGATCCAGGAGAAGCAGTATAATGAGCAATATCTTAAACAAAATTAATTCACCAAAAGATCTTAATGGGCTAAGCCCGGAAGATCTTGTGGCGCTTTCCGGAGATATTCGTGAGAGAATCTTAGAGGTTACCTCCAAGAGGGGTGGACATCTGGCTGCCAGTCTTGGAACGGTTGAGCTGACGGTGGCATTGCATTACTGTCTTAACGGGCCTTTAGATAAGATTGTATGGGATGTTGGGCATCAGAGTTATGCTCATAAGCTTTTGACCGGCAGAAATAAACATTTTGATACACTGAGGGAAATGGGTGGTCTAAGCGGGTTTCCAAACTCGAAGGAAAGCGAGTACGATCCATTTATATGCGGACATAGCTCAACTTCAATATCATCTGCCTTGGGGCTTGCTTCCGCGCGAGACCTTAAGGGCGAAAAGAATAAAGTTGTAGCCGTTATCGGGGATGCTGCTATTTCAACGGGGCTTGCTTTTGAGGGTCTGAACAATGCGGGGCATCATGGTAAAAATCTCCTGGTAGTCTTGAACGATAACGAGCACTCTATCTCTAAGGCAGTGGGCGCGATGAGCCGCTATCTGAACAGCGTCATTACGAATCCGCTGTACAATCGGGTGCGTATTGAGGCTGAAAAAGTTGTAAAGGGTATCCCTAAGCTTGGACAGGGCGCTTATAATTCCATAAGAAAATTTCAGGAAGGCCTTAAGAATTTGATAGTTCCGGGTATTCTTTTTGAAGAGCTTGGATTTCGCTATTTTGGACCTATTGACGGACATGATCTTACACAGCTTATCCCGACCCTTCAGAAAATAGTAAAGCTTAAAGAACCCGTATTTTTGCATATTATAACAAAAAAAGGCAAAGGCTACGGTTTTGCTGAAAAAGACCCGGAAAGGTTTCACGGAGTTAATGCTTTTGATCTTAAAACTGGTAAGCCCGTAAAGAACGGCGATAGCGAAAAGACGTTCACCGATCATTTTGGGGAAAAGATGCTGGATCTCGCATCAAAGAATGACAATGTTGTAGCGATAACGGCCGCCATGCCTGAGGGTACAGGACTCAAGGGGTTCCAGAAAAAGCATCCCGACAGATTTTTTGATGTCGGGATTACGGAAGCGCACGCGGTGACATTTGCCGCGGGGTTAGCAAAGGGCGGGATCAAACCGGTTGTAGCTATTTATTCTACATTTTTGCAGAGGTCTTATGACCAGCTTATACATGACGTCGCTCT
>CAYWDJ010000027.1:5401-8049 GCA_964457005.1 uncultured Planctomycetia bacterium | reverse complement strand
ATCAGAGAAACTTCGGAGCGGCAAGGATCTGGCGATACTGGCCGTGGGGAGCATGGTCAATGCGGCATTGAAGGCCTCCGATGTGCTTTCGAAGAAAGGGGTAGAGGCCACCGTAGTGAACGCCAGGTTTGTTAAACCATTGGATGCTGAAATGCTTGAAGAGATATTCCGAGAGCACGATAAGGTCTTCACCTTAGAAGAGGGAATAGTGGACGGCGGATACGGTAGTGCTGTTCTAGGGTTTATGGAAAGAGAGAATGTTTCGGGAGTTAAATTAAGGCGTATCGGCCTTCCGGATGAATTTATAGAGCATGGGGCGAGACATGAGCTTTTGAGAAAGTATCATCTTACTCCGAATGAACTCGCGGAATATATACAGGCGGTAATATGATAGCACATGGCGTCATCCCGGAATTTGCCGAAGGCAAATATCCGGGAACTCAACATATTAGATCCCCGCTTGCGCGGGGATGACGGAGCTGAAATGAGCAAGAACAAAAAAGTACAGATAGACAAAGAGAAATGCAAGGGGTGTGAGCTTTGTATAGATGTGTGTCCGCACGATGCATTGAGCTTGTTGACAGAAGTTAACCTTAGAGGCTTGAGGTACGTAGCTCTTCCGGATCCGGATAAGTGTACCGGTTGCGGACTTTGCTACATGATTTGTCCTGATTGCGCTCTTGAGATAAAAGAAGGTAAGAAGAAAGATGAAAAAAAGATATCTTAGTACGGGGAATGAGGCCTGCGGCGAAGGCGCGATCAGAGCCGGATGTACTTTTTATGCAGGGTATCCGATAACTCCGCAGAATGAGATCACATCCTATATGTCCAGACGGATGGAAGAAGAGGGAAATACTTTTATACAGGCTGAAAGCGAGCTGGCAGCCGTTAATATGGTCTTTGGTGCTGCTGCCGCGGGAGCCAGAAGTATGACCAGTTCTTCAAGTCCGGGGCTCAGCCTGAAACTGGAGGGTATTTCATATTTGGCGGGAGCGGAATTGCCTTCCGTTATCGTGAATGTTATGAGAGGTGGACCCGGGCTGGGTAATATAGCGCCGGCACAGGGGGACTACTTTCAGGCGACAAAAGGCGGCGGACATGGTGATTACCACACTATAGTTTTGGCTCCGTCAAGTGTTCAGGAGACATTTGATCTTACATTCGATGCTTTTGCGCTTGCGGATAAGTACAGGACCCCTGTAATGATACTTTCAGACGGGATGCTGGGCCAGATGATGGAACCTGTAGAATTTGATGATGCTGTAAAGCCTGAAGGCATAGTAGCAAAAGAATGGGCTATGACCGGATCCAAGGGAAGAGAATCAAGAAGTATTCAAAGTCTTCTTTTGCAAGAAGGTGTTCTCGAAGAGCATAATAAAAAACTGCAGCTAAAATATCGTGATATCGAGAAAAATGAGATCAGAGTGGAAACATATAAAACAGAAGACGCGGATATTGTTCTTGTAGCGTATGGTTCGATGAGCAGGGTGTCCAGGACGTGTGTTGACCAGCTAAGGTCGGATGGCATCAAGGCGGGAATGGTAAGGCCGATAACTCTCTGGCCTTTTCCATACAAGACGATCTCGGATATTGCAAAGAAAGCGAAGAAGTTTCTTGTTGTTGAAATGAGTGCGGGGCAGATGGTGGAGGATGTTCGTTTAGCTGTTCAGGACGATAAAAGGGTTTTCTTTTACGGCAGGATGGGCGGCGGCGTGCCTACCGAAGAACAAGTTCTTGAAAAAATAAGTGAGATGAGCTGATCATGCAGAAATTCACTAAACCGGATTCTATGAAAGATGTTGTTATGCATTATTGCCCGGGATGCGGGCACGGACTTATACACCGCCTTATATGCGAAGTTATAGACGAGATGGAAATTAAAGACAGGACTATAGCTATTGCTCCGGTTGGGTGTGCGGTTCTTGCGTATGACTACTGGGATTTTGATACCATGGAAGCCGCTCATGGCAGAACTCCCGCGGTAGCGACAGGTGTTAAGAGAGTGCATCCTGACAAGCTTGTATTTACTTATCAGGGAGACGGAGATCTTGCGGCTATTGGTACAGCCGAGATAATTCACACGGGCAATCGCGGCGAAAATATTTCAGTAGTATTCGTAAATAACGGTGTATACGGTATGACAGGCGGCCAGATGGCGCCTACCACGCTTGTGGGGCAGACTACAGCGACCAGTCAGTTTACCAGAAGACCGGCAAAAGAAGGTTATCCATTAAAGATACTAGAAATGATGGCGACTCTTGATGGTGTGACATATCTGGAAAGGACATCGGTTCACAATCTTGCGCAGATAGCGAAGACAAAAAAAGCCATAAAGAAAAGTTTCCAGATACAGATGGATAAAAAAGGTTTTTCTATGGTAGAGGTGCTTTCGCCATGTCCGACTTACTGGGGGCTGAATCCGGCGGAGGCAATGAAGAGAATTGAGACGGAAGTCGTTAAAGAATATCCTTTAGGGGTGATTAAAGGCTGATGAAGAATATAAAAGAATCAATAATATGCGCGGGGTTTGGCGGACAGGGCATAATGGTCCTGGGCAAGGTAATCGCGAACTGCGCGATGGAAAGTGGTTTAAATGTCACGTATTTGCCGGCATATGGAGCTGAAGTCCGCGGCGGGACTGCCCATTC
>CAYWDJ010000027.1:3484-5301 GCA_964457005.1 uncultured Planctomycetia bacterium | reverse complement strand
AGCTTACAGCTTAAGAGGAGAGTTTACGTATGGTAAAAGTAAGATTTGCGCCAAGTCCTACGGGATTTTTACATCTTGGCAGCGCGCGTACCGCGCTATTTAACTGGATATACGCCAAAAAAATGGGCGGGAAGATGCTGCTTCGGATAGAAGATACCGATAAGGTAAGGTCAAAGAAAGAGTTTCTTGATGAGATATTGGAGGATATGAAATGGCTCGGCCTGGACTGGGACGGTGATCTTGTCTATCAGAGCGAAAGGTTTGATGTGTACCGCAAGAAAGCGGAAGAACTTTTGGAATCCGGAAAGGCCTACAAAGAAGGTGATGCCATAATCTATAAGGTTGAAAAAGGCCGGACGATAGAGATCAATGACATGATCCACGGCAAGATAACGATTAGTACGGACGATATAAAGGACCAGGTCATGATGAAGTCGGACGGATCTCCGGCGTATAATTTTTGCTGTGTCGTCGACGATGCCGAACTTGCCATTACACACATAATCAGGGGTGATGACCATATTTCAAACACGCCGAAACAGATCCTTTTTTATGAGGCGATGGGATTAACTCCTCCGGAATTCGGGCATATGCCGCTTATGATGGGCGCAGACGGAGCTAAGCTGTCAAAACGACATGGCGGGGTGTCTGTCGAGGAATATAAAAAAGCTGGGTTTTTGCCGGAAGCGATAGCAAATTATCTTATGCTTCTTGGCTGGTACCCGGGGTCCGATGACAAGGAGATAGTTTCCCTTAAGGAAGCGGTTGAGCTTTTTGATATGTCGAATATGTCAGATGTTCAGTCAAAATTCGATATTCAGAAATTTACGTGGATGAATGCGGAGTATATAAAGGCAACCCCAACTGAAAGATTAGCGGAACTTCTTAGAGCGTTTCTTGCCAAAGAGGGTAAAGACATATCCGGTATGTCAGAAGAAGAGTTTCTTCTTTTGGTAGAGATGTACAAGGTCAGGATAAAGACGCTTGAAGAATTCTATCCGCTTACGGAATGTTTTTTTAAAGATGATTATGAGGTCGAGGAAAAGGGCAAGAGGAAGTTTCTTGATAAAGAGGAAAATAAAGAGAACCTTAAGGTGTTTGCCGACGAGCTGGAAAAGTTAGAGGATTTCTCGCCGGAGAATATAGAAGAAGTTTGCCGTAAGATAGCCGAGGAGAGAGAGCTCAAGGCCGCGGGAATAATCCACCCGACACGTATGGCCATAAGCGGACAGACCAAAGGCGCGGGACTGTTTGAAATGATGCAGGTTCTAGGGCAAAAGAAAGTAATAGATAGATTGCGTAAAGCGACTGGCTGATATGTTTTTAGAGATCCCCGCTTGCGCGGGGATGACAACTTTTATTGTTAATGCTTATGGACGAAAAACCAAAAACAAATTTTATAAGAGACATTGTTAATGAAGACCTGAAAGGGGGGAAGAACGGGGGGAAGGTTATTACCCGTTTTCCGCCTGAACCTAATGGGTATCTTCATATAGGGCATGCAAAGAGTATATGTTTGAACTTCGGGATTGCTGAGGATTACAAAGGAAAATTTAATCTCAGGTTCGATGATACAAACCCTTGCGCCGAAGAACAGGAGTATGTTGATTCTATTGTGGAAGACGTTAAGTGGCTTGGCGCGGACTGGGAAGACAGGCTTTTTTACGCTTCTGATTATTTTGACAAGATGTACGAGTATGCCCGGGCGCTTATAGAGAAGGGCAAGGCGTATGTTTGTGACCAGACGCTTGAAGATATGCGGGAGTATCGGGGGACCATAAAGGAGCCGGGTAAGAATAGTACTTATCGTGACCGTA
>CAYWDJ010000027.1:0-3384 GCA_964457005.1 uncultured Planctomycetia bacterium | reverse complement strand
CAACAGATAGAGTTCGCCAGACTTAATCTAAGCAATACTATTTTGAGTAAAAGAAAGCTTCTTCAGCTCATACAGAAAAAACATGTTTCCGGGTGGGATGATCCTAGGATGCCTACTCTGTCGGGGTTTCGAAGGCGAGGGTATACGTCTTTATCCATAAGGAAATTTTGTGACGAGATAGGCGTGGCCAAGATGAACAGTATCGTCGATATAGTCGTTCTGGAGAACTCCATACGGAGAGAACTTAATAAAACCGCTCAAAGGGTAATGGCTGTCCTGGATCCCGTAAAAGTAGTGATAACTAATTATCCGGAGGGGCAAGAAGAAGAGCTTGATGCTGTAAATAATCCCGAAGATCCGGCGGCGGGAACAAGAAAGGTTCCGTTTTCGCGGGAACTTTATATCGAGCGGGCTGACTTCATGGAAGATCCGCCTAAGAAATTCTTTAGGCTTGGGCCGGGCAGGGAAGTTAGATTCAGGTATGCGTATTTTATTACATGCCAGGAAGCTATAAAAGACGATAAAGGTGAAATCGTTGAGATAAGATGCACATATGACCCGGAAACGAAGGGAGGGGACTCTCCTGACGGACGTAAGGTCAAGGGAACCATACATTGGGTTTCAGCCAGGCATGCCGTTAATGTTGAAGCCAGGCTTTATGACCATCTTTTTCTCGAGAGAGATCCAAACAAAGTAGAGGTGGGGAAAGATTTCACTTCGAATCTTAACCCGGAGTCGCTTAAGATCATTGAAAACTGCTACGCCGAACCCTTCGTGAAAGACACAGGGGCAGGGAAACATTTTCAGTTCGAGAGAGTAGGATATTTTTATACGGATCCGGCAGACTCTAAACCAGATAATCTTGTTTTTAACAGGACGGCGTCTTTAAAGGATACCTGGGCCAAAATAAACAAAAAGAAGTAAAAAACCCTTTTAAAATGACGAGTTTGTAGTATAATATTTTCACATATAACCAGAGAATAACGTTGGGATATGGTGTAATTGGTAACACGGATGATTCTGGTTCATTTGTTCGGGGTTCAAGTCCCTGTATCCCAACCATATAAACGAAAACCGCCTTTTAGGCGGTTTTTTCGTTTATATGGTTAATCAATCATTATGCGTAGATAGCAGGGTGAAATGATTGATCCTGCAATTTATTCGTCACAATTTTGATAAAACCTTGGTTTCATCAAATCGCTCCTCATAAATTGCAGCGGATACAGGGGTTACTGCGTCGCAGCCTGCGGCTGCTCCTTGTTATCCCTGCACTACACTTGAAAAACCTCATCAAATCCAATTGTTATTCAGGGGTTCCTTCGTCGTCGCCTTTGGCTACTCCTCGGTATCTCTCGCTTCGCTCGAGGCACCTTCCGTATCGCCTTGATGGCTCACACGGTGTCCCTGCAGGTGCTTCAATAAAAATAAATTTCCCTAAAAACATTCCTTGTAAACTTTTTGGGATACAGGGGTTCCCAGCCACTCGCTTGGCTCGTGTCTGGTTATCGCTCGCCTGCGGCTCGCGGTTCCTTCTGGACGTGCCTCTTGAGCGTGCACGGTATCCCTGCGTTCCTCCTCGGTTTTCCAATAAAAATAAATTTCCCTAAAAACATTCCTTGTAAACTGTTTGTTATGCAGGGGAACCGAGCCATAATACATTTCATAAAAAACCTCGTAAAATCCAATTGTGCTTCGGGGTTCCTTTCCACTCAAAATTGCAAACATAGTAAAGTACAGGTAAAATATATTCTATGAAGAAAGTTTCTCCGGATAGGCTGGAACAGATGAGTGATGATGAATTGCTCTCTCTGAAATTTAATGAACTGGATCTCAAGATAGAGGGGACGTGGATAGAGGACTGTGTCGGGCAGCTTTATAAGGAACTTTCAGCTAAAGGTATAGATTTTCATCCTCCATGTTATCTTGCCGATGAGTGGCTTTGTCCCGACGGGGAGCCGGTCATAGGAGTGGCCTTTTTTCTGGCTCACCCGAGGCTTAAGAATCTTGAACGAAAGATAATGTTAGAGGCCGAAGGCGCTGATAAAGCGTCCTGTATGCGTCTTCTCCGCCATGAAGCGGGACATGCTATTAATTACGCATATTCCCTTTATAAAAGAACGCAATGGCGTCGTCTTTTTGGAAAATTTTCCAAACAATATCCTGAAAAATATAAATACCGGCCCTATAGTAAAAGTTTCGTCAGGCATTTGGAAGGGTGGTATGCTCAATATCATCCTGATGAGGATTTTTCTGAGACCTTTGCTGTCTGGCTGGATCCCGGTTCCGACTGGGAGGAAAAATATAAGGGGTGGAAAGCTCTCGGGAAATTAAAATATGTGGATAAGGTTATGAAAGAGGTTTCGCTGAAACCTCCTAGGAAGAACAAGGGGGAGAAACACTGGGACATTTCACAGTTAAGGCTGCTGCTCAAGACATACTATAAGCGGAAAAAGGATCTGTACGCGGACGAGTATCCTGATTTTCATGACGATCATCTTAAAAAGATCTTTTTCGAAAGAAAAGAAAAAGATGCCGGGGAAAAAGCATTCAAACTTATAAAGCGCAAAAATAAGGAAATATTGAATAATGTGGGCCACTGGACTGGCGAAAAGAAATTTATCATTAACAAATTGCTGAAAGATCTGGCGGAAAGGTCCAAACAATTGGAACTGGTGTCCGTGGGGGAAGAAAGCAATGATTCTCTTAAAGTGGCTGTTTATGTCACGACACAGATAATGAATTATCGGTATACCGGAAGGTATAAGAAAAAGAAATGAGGAAACTAAAAGTATTAGTATTATTCGATAGTGCCGGGAAACCTCCCGAGGACCAGGATTTTACGGAAGAATTCAAGACCGAAGACTGGCTTGCGGAAGCGCGTGTGGTGGAAAGCCTGAAAAAATCCGGACATGAAGTCAGGACTTTGGGGGTTTATGACGATATAAAGTTGTTAGTTAATTCTATCGAAGAAGACAGGCCTGATGTTGTGTTCAACCTTACGGAAATATTTTTAGGCAAGGCTTCTTTTGACCAGAACGTTCCCGCTGTCCTAGAGCTTTTAGAAATACCTTATACGGGGTGTAGTCCCTCAAGCCTTATGGTCTGTAATAACAAAGCGTTGACGAACAAGATTCTCACGTATCACAGGATAAAAGGCCCCAGGTTCCATATTTTTCACAAAGGTAAGCGCATTTGGCATCCCAAAAAACTGGGTTTTCCGTTAATAGTAAAACCTCTCAGGGAAGAAGCGTCTACCGGCATAGCTCAGGCGTCGTTCGTGACAAGCGAAAAAGATCTTCAGGAACGGGTGCGGTTCATACATGATAAATTCGACATGGCCGCGATCGCCGATGAGTATATTGAAGGAAGAGAATTATATGTGAG
>CAYWDJ010000026.1:0-14726 GCA_964457005.1 uncultured Planctomycetia bacterium | reverse complement strand
CAGGGACGTCGTCGGACGCGTATTGGCCTCTCGTAAAAATTTGGCCAGAGGACAGCCCTCCGTAGCCGTTTTTATCGGGGTTCAGGGGACTCAGAAGGATAAGTTGGCTACAGAAGTGCAAAACACATTGTTGGATGAACATGGAATGTCTTCACGTATTTTTTCAGCTGAAGACGGATGGACGGTAGGGTATTCTCGGAGGGAAAGCCGTTCCATTTTTGACAATACAGTTTCGAAGGGGTCCCTTGGTTTTAGGGCTTTTGTTAGAAAGATGAAAAAAGGCAAACCCGCGTTCGTGCCGTTCTTTGATAACAGGAACCGCCGCAGGTTCAGGATAGTAAGTCCAGACGATGCTATGAAGGATTATCGTAGTCTTGACGAGGAAAACATGACAGAGAAGGTGTTTCGTGCAGAGGACGCCCTGAAAAAGGCCGGTGCCCAGGTGGTGCACTATAGAGAGGTGGTCTTGTTGAGTCTTGTCGATGAGGAAGGGGATTGGGTTATAGACAATATAGACGATCCTCTTCTCAGGAAAGAAATGCAGGAGCAGGTAGATCAGATAGGGGTTCATGGTAGATGGAGACGAGATGTCAAAAATGAAAATCTTTATGTCGATATGACGAGACGAAAGAACGGAAAATTCATCTCAGGGGATATAATCGAGAAAATTTTACCGGCCGAAGGGGAAACGGTTCTGATCACAAGCCGACTGGGCGGAAGTGACGAAGTATTCCTTCCGGACGAAAGAGAGTCGCTATTTGACGTTACGGTAGGAGTCTGGGCGCCTCCCGCAGTTAGAAAGATGAAGCTTATGAAGGTTCTGCGCCAAACCGACGCGTATTCTATTATGCCGGAGGAAGGGGTGCTCTCGAGATTTGATCAAAAGCTGGCTACCCATGAGCTGAGGTATATAGACCCTACATTGCGAAACGCAGATGTCTTGATGCTGAATATCAACGACCTGGAAAGATTCCTGGCCAGCGAATGGCTTCAGGAAAGGATGCCGTCGCATCTATTGGGAGAGATATATGTACTTCTTGCCGACCATTTTAATAAAGCTGACGACAGTTCGGTTTTTGATAAGGAGTTGTTCTCTCGCAAGTTCCCAGTGCTAGAGAACATTTTGACGGAGTACATTGATGAACTTGGAAAAAAACAATTCACGGGTATGGAAGAAGGCGACATCACCGAGAGTATGCTACTTGAGCGGATAAAATCTGAGATCATGGAAACGCCCCCTGCAGCGCCGGCGACAATATCCGCGCTAAAAAAATATGTAGCTCCGGGTATGAGCGACATGGAATATTCACTTAAGATAGCGCCGTGGCTGGAAGAAATATTATTTTTCACTGTGCCGATTGCAGCTCTGTCATGGGCCTTTGGCCTCGATTCTCTTATTACTGTCGGGTCTATGTTGGCAGTAAGAGGGGCTTTCAGGTGGCTTCATCCAAAGGAGAAAAAAGATTATTTTGCTCCTAATTTTGTTGCTATCACGGGAGGAGTTCTATCGGCTTTACCGATTATGCTGAAGTGGATTATATCTGGGACTTCCGTTATTGCGACCGAGAGGGCGGGTTTTATAGGAGGGAATAGTTTTCTGGCTGCCGCCATTGTAATAAGTTTTCTTTCTGTTCTGATAATTTCTCTTCATTATATCGAGAACCTTGCGGTATGGCGGGAAGGGCGGACGCCCGCGACTTTGGATGATGGAGACAAGGTTCCTTCCGAGGAAGAATTACAAGAGGTTATAGACAGGTTCTCCTCCTATCGTTCCGGGAATGTCGAGCCTGGAGAAATGGATATTTTAATGAAGTATGGTGACTCCAAAGAGGTCTTGCCTGTAATCATTGATGTGGCTGTGGCGTATAGCAGCAGTGACGAACTTAAGCGTAAGGCTGAGGAGTATGCCGTGAGGATTCTTGCTGGTATGGAAACTAGCATGAGTGCGTCTGATCTCCTGATATTCATAACGGAAGAACTTGATCGCGGGATCTCCAGGGACTTTGTTTCCGTGACAGATGCGAGAGACAGGGTTATAGCCAAAATCATCGAAGAGGACAAGGTTCTGGCAATGGAGCTTTTTGTTCGTCTTTTTGCCGGGTCCCAGCATATTTGGCTGAATAAGTACATAGCAGGGGTTTTACAGGATGTTAAGGAGAATTCTCCGGATGTTTCTGTAATGGTTTTATCTCTTGATCTTTATCGTGCTGTAGAAAAAGCGAGAGATGACTCCGGGAACAGGATGTTCGATGATCCTGCCAGAAAAGTGTCGGAAGGGCTTTTGGGTATTATTGCCGGTGCCGCTGAAAAAGATAAGGCGGCGCTGGAGATGTTTGCTAGGATCGCCCCAGACAGGGTTAAGAGGACCATTCTTGCTAGGATGATGGCCTCCGCTAGCGTGGGGGAAGGTGTTCTGCCGATAGCGTATTCCATGTATCTGGAGGACACTATTTCGCAGGTGTTGGATGCTTTTGAAAACAGGGATAGCAAGAAGCTCTTGTCAAGGGGGCCAAAGGATGTCGTTAAAAGTTATTTTAAGGATCTTGAAAGATATAAGGCTCCTGAAACTCTTAAGAAAATGTCCGCATTGTCGATGCTGAACAGCATGGACAATATGTCTCGTAAGTATAGCGACATAGGCCATCCTGAGTTCGGGGTGGACGTGTTGCCGGTGATAATCGAAAGTGGATTTTTTGATCAGGAAGAACTTAGGGGGCTTTCTGATACCTTTAAGAGGATCGTGGTGTCGACCGCCGTTAATGGTGAACCTCTTGCCAATATGGCAGTACTTTCCCGAACTCTGAGCAGAGGGGAGGGTGATTCGGAATTTGCGGAAGTGATAAGAAACGCGATTGCCGATCTTACCGCGAATATGCTGCAATCCGATGATTATTACACGTATGCCGCAGGTCTTAATAAACTTTTTAGATATGGGAGAGGAGGTTTTGATGCTGCCAGGAGGAAAGACGTGGAGGTTTTTATAGACAAGATGATATCCCGGGGCGACCCCTACAGGGCACTTCCGGTGTTAGTTGTTCTGCTGGGAGAGAGATGGATAGCGGAGAGCCCCGGACTGCACAAAAAAATTGAAAATGGAATCTATGGGAAGATCGATGAGCTGGTTAACTACGGCGATTCTCAGAAGGCTATACCGCTTCTGGTGCAAGGTCTCAGCATTAAGGAAACTTTAGGGGAGGGAGTTCATGAGAAAGTAAGGGTCAAGTTCATTGAAGCTATCTCCAGGCTTAAAAGTTTGCCGACAAAGAAAAAAATATCTAAAGAAATACATGCAAGTATAAGCGGCATTATAAACATAACGCTGAAGGACGTATTTGGGTTAGAGGATGGCATTGATGTTGAGTCGTTTGCCGGGGCGGTGAAACGGGGATCTTTTAACGATATTAAGATCGAGTTTAAAGCTAAACAGGCTTATCTTATTCCAATTTTTGTGAATGGAGTTATGGAAAGGTTTGAGATGGCTGGTATCCCGGTTGTAAAGGCCGGCAGGTATAACGAGAAAGATTATGAAAAATATAGCGGGGATATTATAGTGTGCGAGTCGGAAAGTCCCAATACGGTAAGGGTGGTAGTCAAGAGTGACACCAATAACCTGACAGCGTTTTGCCGTGCGCTTGGAACCCAGGACTTTAAGTACGAGGACGGATCTTATAGAAAATTTACGCAGGATGAGATCGTGAAAAAGATCAGGGTGAGGGTTGAGATAATATTAAGGGGGCTGGAAGAAAGGATCTCCAGCATAGAGGATAGGCGCGGCAAAGAGCACAGAGATCTTGTTAAAAGATACAAAGAACTTAAGTTCTACATTTATGGAGACGGTACAGAGGTTGCTCCCGGTCTGCTGAATATAATAAGGTTCCCGGGCAAGGAGAGGCTTGTGTTGGATGATGAAATGCTGAGGTATGGAAGGTGGAAGGGAGGAAAATATCATAAGGGTGAAGAGGGCAGGTATTACACCACTTACGCGGATGCGCTGATAATTCCTGTAGAGTCCTATGTCAGGTCTGGTGAAGATGAACATATGGAATGGTGTTCCTTGAACGATATTATAAATATGACATACGCGACCGAGTATTTTGCGAACAGACTTAAGAGGCTTTCCAGGGAGGGCGATGCGAAAGCTTTTCAATATTTCAGGAAAGATGGAAAAACCGTGGATAGCAAGCTTGTTTTTGCACCGTACAATCATCCCTGGGAGGATGTCGGAGAGTCCGGTAAAAAAACCGGCGGCATAAAGAAATATGTGTATCTGGCCAGAGCGGCAATCCCGGTTTTCAAAGCATCGTATGTACGGGAACTTTTAATGGGAGACCATAACAGGGTATACGACCATCATGTGTTCTTGCTTTCAAGGGATGTTATGCATCCTCTCGACAGTATTAGAGGTGACATATGGAGAAAAATAGAAAGGGAAATTAAACAGGCCGGCGATGAAACTACGGTGAACTTTGACACCATAGCCAGCCTTGTTCTGAGAATGTATGATGAGAAATATGAAAGTGATGGTAGCTTTAGGGAACTTTTTGAGTATATATGGAACCATGTAAATGCCGCCGGTATTTTAAAGAACGTGTCAAGCGGTGACTATATAATGGTCGTGGATGAGTTCGGACGCGGTACATATGATTTTATGATGAAGTATATTGTTGAGAGAAAGACTCTGGAGCGTGACAGGGAAAGGCGTAAAAGGGAAATAAAGGAGCTCATGCAAAGAGAGGGAATTGCTTTAAGCGAAGCCGAGGAAGATCCCAGGATCCGTCCTGCCAGGCCCGTATATGTTGGTATTTTTATAGGACACAGTATTGTCGTTCAGAAATATGGTGACGATGTTAAAGGGTATCCGGTGCTTGATGAGGACAAGCTGGCCCGGGATTTTGGATTAAGTTCGTCCCAGGCTGCAAGTATTCCGGGTTTTGCGTCCACGGTAGCTGATTTTATCCCTCAGCCTATCAGGCTTCCCGAGGACCTTACGCCGCCTATATTTGACCGGGAAGAGTTCTCGCATAAGACGCCTATTGTTCTGGAGCGTGACGATGTTTTTATAAATAGTTATCTTGTTGATCTGTACGCGGTCAATAGTTTTGTAGATTATCATGATGAATTGGGATATAACGCGGTGAGGGTGATTCTGAGCGAGGATAAGTCTCCTGTAGTCAGAAAAGCCGCAGCTGAAGCCATGCCGCGGTTTGATGTTCATGAGCTGCCCGCAAAGGCTAAGCAGGCTCTTATGTCGGCAATTGCGGAAGAAAAGGATGAAGATGTAAAAGAGGCCATTGAAAAGTCTTTTCTTGAGATAGTTTCCAGAGAGTTAAGGGGCGGCCTTGATATAGGAATGGACGGAGACGGATATCTGGTGCTATTCGGCATACGGAATTATAAGGAGCTTTTGACGAAGTTCGATATTGTTTCTCAAACCCTGAAATTTGGAGGGGATAGGGCTAATAAATTTGGCATTGATATCGTAGATATGATGGCTCCGCGCTTTAGCCAGACGTATATTACGGGCAGCACCGCGAGCCCTGAGGAGATTGATTATGTTGTTATGAAACAGCTTCTCCAGACCCCTGAAGTTTTGAGTCATATCAGTGAGATCGGATTAGACGAGGCTATTGATAAAACAGTCGAAGCTATTAGTAACCGTTACAACGGCAATGTAAAATATAACAGTGATGCTTCCTCCGAGGGTAGGGATCCAAAAGTTACGGTTGCTGTTCTTGTCGGAGGAGAAGCCGTCGGAAAGCGCCATCTTTCCAAAGAGATAGTTTCACGGATGGGCCAAAGACTTGGTGATGACGTTTCAGGAGACATTAAACAGATATCGATGGAAGCGGGATGGGCTCTTTCTCCGAATAGAAGGCAGGGGGAGACGATGTTTGATAAGTTTTCGCTAAAAGGAGTTTTGGGCTTCAGACATTTTATAAGCAATATACGCTCAGGGAAAAGCGGGTTCATGCCCGTATACAAGAAAAGGCTTCGCAAGAGGCATCAGATCCTTGATGTGGACCGGTTTATGGGGGCGGACGGTAAAGTGAATGAAGGAAAGTTTGCGCAGGAGGTGAGGTCTGTTGCCAGGAAGCTTATTTCCGCCGGGGCCGAAGTCGTGAGGGTGGAGGAGGCTACCCTGCTAAAATTAACGGATAAGGACGATAACTGGGTCGTTGACGGGCTTAAGGATGATAACTTGAAGAGGCAGATAGAGGCCATGGTGGAGAGCTCAATGGAGGCTGAGGAATCCGGACGTTCTATAGATCTTTCGGAACTCTTTATAGACATAACGGAAAGAAGTAAAGGTGCTTTTGTGTCCGGAGATATTCTTCAAAGAATAACCCCCGCTGAAGACGATATATTTATAGTAACCAGTCGTCTGGCGGGATGTGATGAAGTGTTTCTTAAAGAGGAAAGGGAAAAATATTTTGATCTTACCGTAGGGGTTTGGGCTCCGAGCCAGGTAAGGGAGATGCAGGTTTTGAACCATTACAGGGACAGCGATATCTACCAGGATCTAACTGAAAGCCAGGTGACCTCACGGTTCAGGGAAGTGCTCTTTGAGGACGAGGTGAAGTATATTCTTCCCACGCTTTTGTTGTCGGATATTAATATAGAAAACGTTAATCTTTTTGAAGAAACCATGTTTCGTGAAGAGTTTATGATGATGCTGCCGGAACCTTTAGTGAAGAAGCTTTATATGCTGCTGCAAGACAGGTTCAGGCAGCGGGATAATGAAGAAGAGCTTATGCGGGATATCGCTGTATTGCGAGTTCTGTTGTATAAATATGACGCGGAGAAAAAAGAAGATGAAGCTGTCGCCGAGAGGGTGCTTTTAGCGAGGATACATGAGAAATTCTTAATGCGATCGCTTCCTGAAGAGAAACTTCTTGTAGGTATGCCGGTAGAACTGTTCCGTGACTTGAACGATGAGGATATGAGACACCTTGATGAGATATCTAATATCAACGTCGTGGTGCTAGAGGGGGATGAATTGACCAGGATGGAAGATTTTGAAGCTGCTGTAGCTCGTTTTTCTCCTGAGGCCTCTATGATGCTGGAGTTTCAGGAAGGCACCAGTTTTAGCTCCGTTTATCCCGCCATAGCCGGTGTTGCCAAAGAGCTGTGGGAAAAAGTGTTCGTTCTGACTTACCCCGAGGTTATAGACATAGTCGATCCCGGCACCGGAGAATTAAATCAAAAAACAATTGAAGGGATTGAAAATATACCGGCACTTATAAGGGATATAGAGGACAAATATCAGAAAAAAATAACGCCTATCGGTGTCGCCACATCAAGTGCTTATAAGCTTAGGATGAAAAGGGCGTATAATAATTTTATTTCAAAGTCCTTGTTCAGGTCGGGCAGGGTGCATTATACGGGGGCCGTTGTGGCCGACATGGAACAGCATGTTTTCGCTCATTACGCCGACGGAGATATCCTGATGTCGGACAAGTCTAGCCGTATAGTACCCGTAGGCCTTGAAGTTAGTAACCGCCGCTCCGTAATGAAGGTGAATAAGGGGAACGATCCGAATACTGATATATTGTTTGTGACGGCTCCGGAGTATCTTGATCTGGACAATAGATATGCGGTCGATGAATTCAAGGTGAAGCTGTCCGAAAGGCTTCTTCTGTATGGCGTCTTGGATATGAACAATGTCGTGATACTGCCGAGAAAAGAGAAAGGGTACTCTACGAATGATATATATGTGGCAGCAAGGGGAATATATCCGGAGATCAAGAAAAACAAGTTTGGGGTGAGGTGTATGGCGGGAAGGCTCAAATATAACGATCATAAAGTGCTGCAGGTGGAGCTGGATCCGAATGCTACGACAAATATAAACCAGTATGAGATCCTGGTAAATATGCTGCTTGATCCAAGGCATGTAAAGGATCTGCTTTCCAAGGTGCCGGGACTTATAAGTAAGAGAATAGGGAAATTGTTCGTATATCTGCCAAAGGTGAATTCAATAGATTTTAACAATGAAGTGGAAAATTACCACAGGTATGTCACGGAAGTCCTTATAAAGGCTTAAGTTATGACATTTTGCCCATGCTCATAATGTTGGAAAAAACTAGGGCTTTAGGATAGTGTTAAGGTGTAAAAAAGCTAGGCATGCTGCGTTGACTTTAAGGGGTATTTAATATATAATTGATATGTAGTGTAAAAATTTTAAAAAGTAAGATATGGGCATATTTCCTCTTGAGGATATGCCTAAAACTGTATTTATACTTAATGTGAAACGAAACAAGGAGATAGATATGATCAGCCCAAAATTTAAAAGATCATTTCCTGTTAGAGCGACGAGCCTTTTTCTTGCATTTACATTTTGTTTTTATAATGTAAGTTTTGCTGCAGTTGAAAAAGAACCGGTCACTCCGGACGTGGTGGTAGAGGACGGCCCTCTTTTAGTAGAGGATATAGGTATCGCTATTGATGTCGGTACCATCAAATCAAAGTATTCGGGTGATACCGGAAGGGTTATCGTTCACATACAGGATGCTCACTGTAACTACGAAGCGCAGGACAATATCAACAAGATACTGGATCAGCTCACAAAGGAATGTGGCTTGGACCTGATATCTGTTGAGGGTGCCGAAGGTATAGTGGACACTTCATGGTTCAGGGCTTTTCCTGACGTGGAAATACGCAAAGAAGTCGCTACGTATTTTATGAAAAAAGGAGAAATAACCGGGGCTGAGTTTTTCTCTATTACGGGTGATTTTAGCGGAACTATTTTCGGGGCTGAAACAAGAGAATACTATGTGGAGAACCTTAGGGCGTTTACCGAAGTATATCCCTACAAAGAGCAGATCGAAAGCTATTTCCTTAACCTGCGTACTATCGCTAACCGTCTTAAAACAATGGTCTATCCTCCGAAGCTGCGCGAGGTGGATTCCAAAATAATGGAATTCAAGGACAAAGAGATCGAACTCAGTGATTACGCCGAATATCTTAGCAAAAGCGCTAAACAATACAAGGTCAACATAAAAGATATGCCTAATTTCGAGAAGCTCATGAAAACGCTTGAGTATGAGCACAAGATTGATTTTGATATTGTTGATAAGGAAAGAAGTGATTACATAGACCTCCTGAGCAAGAAGATGGATAAAAAAAAGATGACGGAGCTTGTCACTGAAAGTGTGAGGTTCAAGAAGGGACATATAAAGTCCGTGGATTTCTACACATACCTCAGAGATCTCGCAAGGGAATACAATATAGAGATAATACAGGAATATCCGAACCTTTTTTACTATTACATATACACAAAACTTTATGACGGCATAGATAATGAAGGGCTTTTTAAAGAGATCGACATTATCCAGGAGAGGATAAAGGATAAGCTCTTTAAAACCGAAACTGAGAGAACTCTTGATAAGTATTCCGATCTCATTGATATGTATGTGGATCTTGTCAATATAGAGCTTACCAACGATGATTATGACAGGTTTAATTCTTATATAGCTGAATTCAACATAGAGGATGTAGTAGCTTTCATTAATTCTCTTTGTCAAAAATACAACCTGAATTATCCGACAGAGAGCATACCCGAGCAGATAAAAGAGAACATCCCCAATATGGTATCCTTCTACGAAATAGCCATGAAGAGGGACCACGCTCTTATCGAGAATACGATCAACCAGATGGAAAAGATGGCGCAGGACAGATGTGTTCTTATCGCCGGTGGTTTTCACACAAGAGGGATAAAAGATATTCTTGAGAAACAGGGCATCTCTTATGTGGTGGTTACTCCCAAAATAACAAAAGATGTGGAAACTCCTTATATAAAGGTATTAACTAATCAGAGAACCTCTTTAGAGGATATTATTTCAGAAAGCGTTGCCATGCCGGGCGGGGGAGTTAGCCAGACGGAAAAAGGGGCACAGCCCGCTGAAAGTTTTCTTGCTCCGGTACTCAGGCTTTTCGGTGTGAGTTTATGGCTGCAGAAAGGCGCGGGGGCAGTTGATCAGTGGCAGGCCAATGTTGTCGCCGAGGGTGTAAGCATGGCAAGAGTAGCCACGGGGACTTTTGACGAGGCCGTTGAGATGGCGGTTAACTCGTGGATAGAGAGGGTAAAAGAAAGAAGAGAGATACAGCTTATAAATGAACAGGGTGAGATCGAGGGTGACGAAGTTGCCGCCGCGGAGTGGAATGATCTTGTTCGAGAGAATGTAAAATGGGCGGTTCTTCTAAACCGGTACTTGACCTTATATAGAGATGGAGCCGATGTTGAATTTCAGGAAGCCGCTTTTAAAGAAGCAGCTAAAGAGATAAAAATTCAGTTCACCGCGTACAGGGACAGGGTCCTGAAGGGTACCCCGGGAACCGGTGCCGCTGAAGGTGGAGTGGTTGAAGTTGATGTCGCCAAGAAGATAGATAAAGTTATAAAAGCGGCTTTTGACGCCAGAGCGAAAATGCCCGCCGCTGACCAGAAAAAATATGTTATCCGCCGTAACGATATCAGAGATGGTTTTGTTTTCCAGCTGCATGACGGGCTTGTTGAAAGACTTGTTCAGGCGGGCCTCCCTACGGATATCCGTCCCGGACGTGGCGGAGAAGTTCTAAAACATAAGGGCTTACAGGCACACATAGATGCGGCAATTTATGAAGCCTTAACACCTGTAGAGCGTGAGGCAGTGGCGAGACATGAACTTGCCCACCTTGATATTTTTAACGCGGAAGAGAGATATCATGACGAGGTTAATGTTAAAGGAAGAAGCGTGAGTAAAGCCAGAGCCAGGATTAAGGATGAACTAGGTACGGCAGCTTATGATACATGGTTGAAATGGGTGGAGGCCGGAAGGCCGGAAGGGATGAACCAGGAAGATTTTATCAACGGCCTTGAGGGACATGATGTCAGGTCTATACATGCAAAGATAAATACGTTAGTAGCCCTCAAAAGGGCAGCTTACGAAAAGAAAAAAGCACTGGTCATAACGGCTAAAAAAGCTGACATGGTGCTGGAGGAGGGCGAAGATCCGGAGATAAAGATAGAACCGGATGAATTCGGGAACCTTGTGTATGGAAAATCTTTTTATCCCAAGGATGGTACTGTCAGGAACAGTGTTATCATTAATACGAGGATATACGGTAAAGCCAATATTAACGATGCGATATTTTATAATAGCGACATTGGTAATGCTCAGGTTGCTCCGGGCGCAGTGGTTTATAACTCCACGGTGCGGGACCTCACTATGGATAACGCTTCCGTATCGGTCATGAGTGTTGAAGAAACGCTGGATGTAGCGGTGTCTTCCAATGCAACCAGTATGTCTGTCGATGTTCTTGCTGAAAACCGTGACGGTGCACTGGGCTGGCGTTCGGTCCTGGATACTGCCGGGATAGCTAATCAAAACCTTGGCACTATAGCAGCCCAAGAGGAAGAGATAGATACAAAGGTCGCTTTAGTAAAGAGAAATGCACAGGGACTCATTAGCCGAGCTGATTATTTAAAAGAGGCTGCTAAACCGTTAAGGGTAGGTACTAGCGGAATGAGGGACCTGGTAACGAACCTGACAGATTATGAGGTATACATAAATGCCAGAAAGTTCGTGAGATATCTTGTTTCCGAAGGCGAGCTCGCGGATGGAGATACGATATATGTGGCTGGAGACCTTAGGGGAAGTACTGACGATATCATGACGGCTATAGGTTTTGGTATCTATCAGGAAGCCGAAGCCCAGGGGATGAGAATTAATGTTGCTTTTGCGGGTAAGGTTCCGTCGCCTGCCGTGTCATACGCGGGATTTAGTGACGGTTTCGCCAGTGTAATGGTAACGGGTAGTCATATTCCTGACGACAGGAATGGCATAAAATTTAATAAGAAATCCGGTGAGGTGCTTGACACGGATGTTCCAAAAATAAAAGCGCTTGATGACGCTGTTCGAGGGGAAGACGCCCAGCTTGATTGGGATGCGGCAGTGTTTGATGAGTTAGGCACTTTTAAAACGCAACCAAAATATAACCTTACCGAATTTGAAAACGAAGTAAGGAATATGTACAGGCAAAGGTATACGGATGCTTTTCCTGCGGATTTTCTGGAGGGTTTGGTTATAGCCCAGTACCAGCATTCTGCGGTTGGAAGGGACGACCTTAAATTTATTCTGGAAGCTTTGGGCGCCAAGGTTATTGCTCAGGAAAGAAGCGATAATAAGTTTGTGCCTGTTGACACTGAAAAAGTTTCCCCGGAAACACGGGATATTCTTGCCAAGTTGGCCAACCTCAGGTTGGTGGAAGAAACGACCGGGCTTAAACTGGCGGATGTGGGGCTTGAAGCTCCGGTGACGACGGATGGCGATGCTAATCGAATTATAACGCCGGATGCTGTTGTTTCATCTGACGGTGATGCTGACAGGCCTATTCTTGCTGACGAGAACGGAGTGTTCTTGCCGGGAGATAAGCTTGGACTTCTTGTCGCTCTGTATCTAAAACCGGACTTTGTCGCTCTTCCGATCAGTACGAATGACGCTGTTGTAGCGCGCCTTGAAGCGGAAGGCATTACTGTCGTAAAAACAAAGATCGGGTCACCAAAAGTAATAAAGGCTATGAATGATTATCTCGCGGAAAATCCCGATGCAAAGGTTGTTGCCTGGGAGGCTAATGGCGGATTTCTTTTAGGCGGATACGTTATAGATGACGCCGGTAATCCACTGGCTCGAGCTCTCAGCCCGTGGCAAATAGAGGGTGGGCTCAAACGATTAACACCGCTTCCGACAAGAGACGTTGTTCTTCCGTTGCTTGCTGCGATGAAACTTGCGCTGCAAGAGGGACAGACTATTGCGGAGCTCATAAATGAGAAACTTAGACATCCTGATACGGATGAGCATAGATACAATACGGCCGGGGTGTTTGATGCTTTCGGGCCGCGTTTTGGAGTAGAAGGGAATGAGGCGTTTGATCTTATGGACGCTGCGGTAAAGCATTTCGCTCCGACATTGGAAGATGCCCTTGTTGTTCAGGTGGACTTTTCAACAGGTAAAGCCCTGAGGCTCAAAAATAAGGATAACTTTTATATAGGTAAAGATTCCACCGAGGAGATAGCTATAAGTTCACTTTCACAAAATGATATTGAGCAATGGAATAGTGTAAGGGAGAACTTTAATGAAATTTACTCCGTTGAAGGGTTCGAAGAGGTTGTTAAGCTCAACACCCTTGACGGTATACAAATAACATTTGCCAATATGGACGTATCGCATTTAAGGCCTTCGGGTAATGCTCCTGAGTTCAGGAACTATTCTGTAGCTAATGCTTCAGAAGGGGAAGACGTGCAGGTCAGGGCAAAGGAGATCGTGGAGCTTGGCGTTACAAAGATAATACCGGCAATGGTGGAGACATATATGAAATCAGCTCCAACTCCGGCACCGACACCTACCCCGGGTGTTTATGCTGCAACTGGTGGACGTTTTACTGAAGCAGTGGAGACTCTGAACGCTACGGTTAAGGAGAGGTTTCCGATCAAGTTCAGTGAGACCTATATGACAGCTAAAGAGGGATACACATGGGGGGCGATATTCAAGAAAGATGGCGAATATAATGCGCTGGTTAATCTTCTTGGTGAGCAGAAAATAGCTGAGCTAAGAAAGTCTCTTGCTGGAAAATATGGCATTTCAGAAGCTGAAGTCGACGAATTGGCTCTTGGAGAGAGATGGGTGTCAGCCGGGGATGTTGAAGTTACACTTTCAGACGGCAGTGCATATCTTGTTCCGGCGGTAATTCTTGCGCTTTGGGGTGAAGAGGTTTTTGGTGCGGAGCATCTTGATCGCATAGGTTCGATATTGGGAATTACAGCAAAGGGGCTTAATTCCGGAGTGCCGCTTTCGGTTCAGTATCACAGGTTCGATGAGATGATAATACCGGTTGAAGATGGAATAGCGTATATAGGACTTAATAAGGACGTGACTCCTGAGGAAATAAAAGAGCATCTTATGAATGGGACTATTCAGGACATTATGAACTCTGTTGAAGTTAAAGCGGGAGTGCCGTATATTGTGCCGGCATATATGCTTCATGCTTATGCTTTCGTTTCCGTGTATGAAGTTAAGGCCGTTAATGCGGATAAGGATAAGGCAGGAACTGTATCTTTCTACGACCGTTTGAAGTATCTTGACGATACGAAAACCCAGGGAATTATAGAAGACATAGTAATAACAACTCCTAACCTTGATGATAGAATTGCTAAGCTTACAAACTATGTAGATCCTGCTGATCCTGGGAGAGAACCTAAAATACTTGTTAGGGAGGGTAAAGATGTTTTAACTATGCCGGAAGAAAAAGTTGATGCCATAATAGCAGAACTTGCTCAGGCGGGTGCATTGAACTCTTCAAAGGGTGTAGATGATGTAACATCTGAAAATTCCATTATATATCCTGCCGAAGTTGTTTTTTCCGGTCAGGATAGTGTCTATAAGGTAATGGGGATGCGCGGAGATTTCGTGACCGGGAAATATGAGCTCGGGGAAAAAGCTTTATTGCCTTCATATAAGGAGACGGTTGGCAGGCCTCATTCCTTGTTCGTTATGAGCGGTAGAGTAGAAATACGCCGTGATGGACAGCTTCTCGCGACGCTCAATAAAGGCGATGAGATCATGATGCCCGCTTATGTGGGTGAATATGAGCTTGTTACCATCGGTGAGCGTGCCGAAATATTTACCCAGTATATTCCGGCCGAGGCGGATACTTTTAAAGACGGCCAGGCAGGGGACGAGATAGCCAGGCCTTTT